>NZ_JASKYT010000016.1:0-42108 GCF_041028275.1 Streptomyces sp. PU-14G | reverse complement strand
CCGGGGAAGCACGGGGTGGCGCGGAAGCCCAGCACGACGGGGCGGGGGGCCAGGAGGCCCGGGAAGCCACGGCCTGACCTGCCGCTGACCGTCCGCCACGGAAGCTGACCGTCCGCCATGGAAGCTGACCGTCCGCCACGGAAGCGGAGGCACGCGGTCCCGTCACCGGTCCCGGTCGCTGTGGAGTCCCCACAGCAACTGGGACCGGTGATGTGAGGTTCCCCTGCTTGGCCCCGTGCCCCCTCCCGGGTTCTGTCCAGCGCTGCCATGAATCGGGCGCGGAGACTGTACGAATCTGACGACGGTGATGAGGCCCACGGTTTCGTAGGGTCTATACATGACCGATCTGTCCCAGCCGTCGCCACGGACCGAGGAGGCCGCGCCCGGCACCGCCCCGGCGCAGGACACGCGCGGGCGTGTCGCCGAGCTGCACGCGATCCGTGCCCAGGCGTTCCAGGGTCCCAGCGAGAAGGCGACCCAGGCCCAGCACGCCAAGGGCAAGCTGACCGCTCGCGAGCGCATCGACCTGCTGCTGGACGAGGGCACCTTCCGCGAGATCGAGCCGCTGCGCCGGCACCGGGCCACCGGCTTCGGGCTGGAGGAGAAGAAGCCGTACACCGACGGCGTGATCACCGGCTGGGGCACCGTCCACGGCCGCACGGTGTTCGTGTACGCACACGACTTCCGAATCTTCGGCGGCGCGCTGGGCGAGGCCCACGCCACCAAGATCCACAAGCTGATGGACAAGGCCATCGCGGCGGGCGCGCCGCTGGTCTCCCTCAACGACGGCGCGGGCGCCCGTATCCAGGAGGGCGTCGCGGCGCTCGCCGGATACGGCGGCATCTTCCAGCGCAACACCAAGGCCTCGGGCGTCATCCCGCAGATCAGCGTGATGCTCGGCCCGTGCGCGGGCGGCGCGGCCTACAGCCCGGCGCTGACCGACTTCGTCTTCATGGTCCGCGACACCTCGCAGATGTTCATCACCGGGCCCGACGTGGTCCAGGCGGTGACCGGCGCCCAGGTCTCGCAGGACGGGCTGGGCGGCGCGGACGTGCACGCGGCGACCTCCGGCGTGGCGCACTTCGCCTACGACGACGAGGAGACCTGCCTGGAGGAGGTCCGCTACCTCCTGTCCCTGCTGCCGCAGAACAACCGCGAGAACCCGCCGTCCGAGCCCACCGACGACCCGGCCGAGCGGCGCGGCGACGCGCTGCTGGACCTGGTGCCCGCCGACGGCAACCGCCCGTACGACATGCGCAAGGTCATCGAGGAGCTCGTCGACGACGGCGAGTTCCTGGAGGTGCACGAGCGGTGGGCGACCAACATCATCTGCGCGCTGGGGCGGATGGACGGCGAGGTCGTCGGCATCGTCGCCAACCAGCCGCAGTCGCTGGCCGGGGTGCTGGACATCGAGGCCAGCGAGAAGGCCGCCCGCTTCGTGCAGATGTGCGACGCCTTCAACATCCCGATCCTGACGCTGCTGGACGTGCCCGGCTTCCTCCCGGGCGTGGACCAGGAGCACGGCGGCATCATCCGGCACGGCGCCAAGCTGCTGTACGCGTACTGCAACGCGACCGTGCCCCGCATCTCCGTCGTCCTGCGCAAGGCCTACGGCGGTGCGTACATCGTCATGGACAGCCAGTCCGTGGGCGCCGACCTGACCTACGCCTGGCCGACCAACGAGATCGCGGTGATGGGCGCCGAGGGCGCCGCCAACGTGGTCTTCCGCCGCCAGATCGCCGCCGCCGACGACCCCGAGGCCATGCGGGCCCGCATGGTCAAGGAGTACAAGGCCGAGCTGATGCACCCCTACTACGCCGCCGAGCGCGGCCTGGTGGACGACGTCATCGACCCGGCCGAGACCCGCGAGGTGCTCATCAGGTCCCTCGCGATGCTCCGAAGCAAGCACGCCGACCTGCCGTCCCGCAAGCACGGCAACCCACCGCAGTAACACGGCAACCCACCGCAGTAAGGGGAGCGCAGATGAACGAGACCCCCAAGGAGTCCGCGAGTACCGGCCTGACGAGCGGCGCGGCCGACGACGTCGTGCGCGTGGAGAAGGGCCAGGCCAACGCGGAGGAGCTGGCAGCGGTCACCGCGCTGCTGCTGGCCCGTGCCGCCGCCACGACGCGGGCCGGGCAGACGCAGGCGCCCGCGCGCCGCGGGCGCCCGACGAAGGCGGGGTGGCGCCGTCTGGAGCGTCAGCACGGCTTCCGCGCGCCGCACAGCTGGCAGGGCTGAGGGTCCGGAGACAACGGGCACGGGCGCGCGGAGGACGGAGCGCCGGTGCGACGGGCGCGGGCGCGCGGACGACGGCGCGCCGGCCGCGGGCCTGAGAACGACCGAGGCGCGTGCGGGAACCCCGGGGACAGGGTTCCGGCACGCGCCTCGGTGTGTGCGGCGGGTGTGCTGTGATCAGCTCGCCGGCGCGTCCACCAGCGTGGTCCGGCGGGGGTTGGCGGTCCTGCTGGGGAGCGCGTCCTCCGCGTCCTGCGCTGCGCCCTGTGCGGCGTCGGCCTCCACCGCCTGGGCCGTCAGCTCGTCGGCGTCCTTGAGGTGCGCCAGGGTGGTGCGCCGCGGGTTGGCTATCTTCCCCATGGTCAGTGTGGACTTCACTGGATGCCCTTACCTCGCTCGGCTTGTCATTTCGATGTGAGTTGTCAACGCCGAGAGTAGGCCCGCTATTCCCCACCAGAACGTGACCTAGGCAACGCTCGCCATGTGAGTTTTCTCACGAGAGACTTACCAAAAGCGACATAAGGAATCGTCGACCCGGCGGTCCAATCGGGCAGAGCGGGCCAACGGGGCAATCCGCGCACAGTGTTGATCTTGCAGTCATGGTGGGCGGGTGGTGTGGAGCGGATGTTCGATCGGGAGAAGTCCGGCATTCCGCTTCACCCTTTCTACACACCGTGAGGCACCGGGTGCGAAGCGTTACTGATCGCCAGGGGTTATCCACAGCCCTTGTTGGAGATCCGGCACTGTGCTGGAATTCCACGGACCGCCGCAGGACGAAACATGACCGGCGCGCGTCGGACGCAGAAGCGGCGCCGCGCGACGGTGCTGAGGGGACGCGCCGGTCATCACGACCGCCATGGGGGCCTGGGACCCCCACGACTCGATACCGTCCCGCCGTCGCGACGGGGGGACGCCTGGTCCAGAGGTTGCGACGCTAGTGCAGGGACGTTTCAAGAGGGATGGCAGCGCTGAGGGAGCCCCGGAGGCGCGCGGCTCGGCCGACCGCGGGTCCCAGCCCCAGCGCGCCCAGGAGGGCGGGCCCCAAGGTCAGGGCGCGCCCTCCGGTCAGCAGGTGAGCGGCGAGAAGGGCGCCGCGGCGAAGGCCGGCAAGGCCGGGAAGCCCGGGAAGACGGGCAAGGCCGCGAAGAACGAGAGCGGCAAGAGCGCCGCCTCGGCCTCTTCTTCGGGTTCTTCGGCTTCTTCGGCTTCCCCTGCCCCCGACCCGGGCTCGCGCATGGCGCTGCGCAACTGGCACATCAGCACGCGCCTCGTCTCCCTGCTCGCCCTCCCCGTCATCGCGGCCACCACGCTCGGTGGCCTGCGCATCTCCGACTCGCTGCAGAACGTCGACCAGCTCGACAACATGAAGCGCCTCACCGAGATGACGGAGCAGGCGACCGAGCTCGCCGCCGCCCTCCAGGAGGAGCGCGACCGCTCGGCGGGCCCCCTGGTCAGCACGGGGAACCAGAAGGACGACGTCGTCGTCGGCGCCCGCGAGGACACCGACAAGGCCTTCCAGTCCTTCAAGGAAACCACCGGCGACATCGACGGCAGCGACAAGGTGATGGCGGGCGTCCAGTCCACCGTCCTGGACATCACCCGCCAGCTCACCGCGATCAACACGATCCGCGAGCGCGCCTACGAGAACCCGGAGTACGTCTCCCAGACGGTCAACTCCTACAACCAGCTCATCGAGTCCCTGCTCTCCCTCTCGCAGGACATGGCGCAGGCGACGAGCAACTCGGAGATGATCAACAGCACCCGCGCCCTGGCCGCGTTCTCCAGCGCCAAGGAGTACGCCTCCATCCAGCGGGCCATCATCTCCGCGGGCCTGGCCCACCAGCCCACCCCCAAGCTCTCCGAGAGCGACCGGCTGTTCGCCAGGACCGCCACCGACAGTGAGGGCGCCGAGCTCGACAGCTTCGGCCAGATCTACGGCGCGGGCGAGACCGACGAACTCCTCAAGCCGCTCGGCGGCAGCGACGTCAACGTCGTCATGGCGAACAAGTACCGCGACCGGATGCTGCACAGCCCCGACGCGATCAAGAAGCAGCGCCGCACCTACGTCGACTGGATGGACCAGGACGAGTCCAAGATCCAGGCGATGCGCAAGATCGAGCACACCCTGCTGGAGAAGATGGAGCAGCAGGCCCGCGAGCTGCGCTCCGAGGCGCAGCGCGAGGCGCTGATCAGCGGTGCGCTCATCCTGCTCGTGCTGGGCATCTCGCTGGTCGGCGCGTTCGTCGTCGCCCGCTCCATGGTCCGCTCGCTGCGCCGCCTCCAGGACACCGCGCAGGACGTCGCACGCAAGCGGCTGCCCGAGCTGGTCAAGCAGATGTCCGAGGCCGAGCCGCAGGACGTCGACACCTCCGTCGAGTCCGTCGGCGTGCACAGCCGGGACGAGATCGGCAAGGTGGCCTCGGCGTTCGACGACGTCCACCGCGAGGCCGTCCGCCTCGCCGGCGAGCAGGCGCTGCTGCGGGGGAACGTCAACGCGATGTTCACCAACCTCTCGCGCCGCAGCCAGGGTCTGATCCAGCGCCAGCTCTCGCTCATCTCCGAACTGGAGTCCCGCGAGGCCGACCCCGACCAGCTCTCCTCCCTCTTCAAGCTCGACCACCTTGCCACCCGCATGCGCCGCAACGGCGAGAACCTGCTGGTTCTCGCCGGTGAGGAGCCCGGCAGGCGCTGGACCCGCCCGGTCCCGCTGGTCGACGTGCTGCGTGCCGCCGCCTCCGAGGTGGAGCAGTACGAGCGCATCGAGCTCAACTCCGTTCCGGCGACCGAGGTCGCGGGCCGCGTCGTCAACGACCTCGTCCACCTGCTCGCCGAGCTGCTGGAGAACGCCACCTCGTTCTCCTCGCCGCAGACCAAGGTCAAGGTCACCGGGCACGCGCTGCCCGACGGCCGGGTCCTCATCGAGATCCACGACACCGGTATCGGGCTGTCCCCCGAGGACCTGTCCGCGATCAACGAGCGGCTGGCCAACCCGCCGACGGTGGACGTGTCCGTCTCCCGCCGCATGGGCCTGTTCGTGGTCGGCCGCCTCTCCCTGCGGCACGGCATCCGCATTCAGCTGCGCCCCTCCGACTCCGGCGGCACGACGGCGCTGGTCATGCTCCCCGTCGACGTCGCCCAGGGCGCCAAGGGCCGCCCCGGCGCGCCCGGCGGCCAAAGCGGTCCGCCGCCCGCGCAGCAGCGCGGCGGCAGCAAGGGCGGCAACCTCGCTGCCGCCCTCCAGCGCGGCCCGCAGGGCAACGCGCCCGGGGCGCCGTCCGCGGGCGCCGGCGCAGGCCCCGGTGCGGGTGCCGGCTCCGTGGGCCCCGGTGCTTCGCGGCTGGGTGCTCTGCCCACGCGCGGCGGCCAGAACGGAGGCGGGTCGCGTCCGGCACTGCCGGGAGGCGGTGGCGCGCAGGGTGCCTCGAGCGGCAGCGCCGTGAACTTCTTCGGAGCCCCGCCGAGCCCGGCCCGCCCGGGCGACGCCCCCGCGGGCCCGAGCGGCTCCGGCAGCGGGGCCCAACCGCCGCTGCCCACCCGCGGTGGCCCCGCCGCGCAGCTCCCCGGCGGTACGGAGGACAGCGGCCGGCCCGCGCAGCAGGACGGCACGGGCCAGTTCGCGCTGCCACAGCGGTCGACCGGCCCCGGGGACACCGGCGGGTTCCCGCAGCCGGGCTCTCCCTCGGAGGGTCCTGGCAGCACGAGTGAGATCCCGCGGATCGCGCCGGACGGCCCTCTCGGCACGGGCCAGTTCCCGCAGCCGGGCGGCCCCGCGCAGGCGCCGGACGAGGGCGGCCCTGACAGCACGAGCCAGTTCCCGCGCATCACCGCGGACGACGCAGGCCGGACGGGCCAGTTCCCGCAGCCGGGCTCTCCCTCGGAGGGTCCCGGCAGCACGAGTGAGATCCCGCGGATCGCGCCGGACGGTCCTCTCGACACCGGCCAGTTCGCCCAGCCGGGCGGCGCCCAGCCGGGCGGCGCCCAGCCGGGCGGCCCCGAGTCGACAGGCGGGTTCCCGCAGCCGGGCGCGTCCCAGGGGACGGGCCAGTTCGCGCTGCCGCAGGGGCCGGCCGGTCCCGGGGACACCGGCGGGTTCCCGCAGCCGGGTTCTCCCTCGGAGGGTCCCGGCAGCACGAGCGAGTTTCCGCGGATCGCGCCGGACGGTCCCCTCGGCACCGGCCAGTTCGCCCAGCCGGGCGGCCCCCAGCCGGGCGGCCCCCACTCCACGGGCCAGTTCCCGCAGCAGTCCGGCCCCACGGACACCGGTCAGTTCGCGCAGCAGTCGGGCCCCACGGACACCGGTCAGTTCGCGCAGCAGTCGGGCCCCACGGACACGGGCCAGTTCCCGCAGCAGTCGGGCCCCACGGACACCGGTCAGTTCGCGCTGCCGGGGCAGCCGGGTGGTCCGGCGGACACGGGCGAGTACCCGCAGGCGTCTTCCCCCGCGGACACCGGCGAGTACGCCCGTCCTGGCGGGCCCGACGGACCGGCTCACACGGGCCAGTTCGCCCGCCCGCAGGCGGCGGACAATGCGGACGCGTCGCAGAACCGCCCGAGCTGGGCGAGGCCCGAGCAGGGGCCGCAGGACGCCGACACCCCGCGTGGCCACGACGAGCCCGAGGGCACCGGCGAGCACGCGCGCCCGCAGCAGCCCGGTACCGGCTTCCCCGACGGCATACCCTCGGGGCCCCCGGCCCCGCAGGACGCGCCGACTCCGATCTTCGCCTCCATGGAGTCCAACTGGTTCCGTGGCGGGGGCGAGCCCGCCCCGCAGGCACCGCCGCACGAGGGCCGTCCAGGCTCGGCCGACGACGGCAGCGGCATGCAGGGCAACGGGCAGCAGCCTGCTCCCGTGTCCGCTCCCCGCCCGGGGCAGCCCGCCGCGGCGGTGCCGCCGCTGCCGCAGCGCCGTCCCACCCCGGGCGCTCCCGCCGGGAGCGACGGGGCGGTCGCGGAGGGCGACCAGGCCGTCCCCCATGGCGCGGCGCCCGACGCCGGCCACTGGGGCGCCTCACCCAACGACGAACGCTGGCGGCGTGCCGAGCAGCTGCGTGAGCCCGCCGCCGGCGGTGTCACGACCTCGGGTCTGCCGCGCCGCGTGCCCCGCGCCAATCTGGTGGCGGGCACCGCACAGCAGCAGTCCGCCGCACAGTCCGGTCCACAGGTCTCCCGCGCGCCCAACGACGTGCGTGGTCGGCTGACCAATCTCCGCCGTGGCGTCCAGCAGGGCCGACAGGCCGGTACGGACACCCACGGCGCAGGCCCCACCTATCAGCAGGAGCGTTAGTTGAGTCCGATGAGCCAGGCTGCGCAGAATCTGAACTGGTTGATCACCAACTTCGTGGAGAACACCCCCGGGGTGTCGCACACGGTGGTGGTCTCCGCCGACGGCCTGCTTCTGGCCATGTCGGAAGGGTTCCCCCGGGACCGTGCCGACCAGCTGGCGGCGGTCGCCTCGGGGCTGTCCTCGCTGACGTCAGGCGCGTCGCGGATCTTCGAGGGCGGTGTCGTCAATCAGACCGTGGTGGAGATGGAGAGGGGATTCCTCTTCATCATGGCCATCTCCGACGGTTCCTCACTCGCCGTTCTCGCCCACCCGGAAGCGGACATCGGCCTTGTCGGCTACGAGATGGCGCTGTTGGTGGACCGTGCCGGAAGCGTACTCACTCCGGACGTACGCGCGGAACTCCAGGGAAGCATTCTCAACTGATCGTCACGCTCCCCCCACCTGAGCACCACAGTCCGTTCGCCGACCCCATGCCTCGCTCGGAGGAGCCATGACCCCGCCGCCCGCCTCGCACGATCCGTACGGCGCGTACAACGCCCATGCGCCGTACGGTGGTGAGGGCGACCAGCCGCTGGTGCGTCCCTACGCCATGACGGGCGGGCGCACCCGGCCGCGCTACCAGCTCGCCATAGAGGCCCTGGTGAGCAGCAACGCGGACCCGATGCAGCTGCAGGGGCTGCTCCCGGAGCACCAGCGGATCTGCCACCTGTGCCGTGAGGTCAAGTCGGTCGCGGAGGTCTCCGCGCTGCTGGCCATCCCGCTGGGGGTGGCCCGGATTCTCGTCGCCGACCTGGCCGAGGCCGGCATGGTGGCCATCCACCAGCCGGGCAGTGCCTCGGACCCGGGCGGTACCCCCGATGTGACGCTGCTGGAAAGGGTGCTCAGTGGACTTCGCAAGCTCTAGCCCGCACAGGGACCCGGCCGGGCGGCAGCCGGCTCCGCCGGTGGGTCCGATGGGCTCCATGGGCCAGCACGGCCAGCAGGGTTTCGGGGTGCCCGCGCCCGCCCGTTCGACGACCTCCGCGAAGATCGTGGTGGCGGGCGGTTTCGGTGTGGGCAAGACGACCTTCGTCGGGGCGGTCTCGGAGATCAACCCGCTGCGCACCGAGGCCGTGATGACCTCCGCCTCGGCCGGCATCGACGACCTGACCCACACCGGTGGCAAGACGACCACGACGGTGGCCATGGACTTCGGCCGCATCACGCTCGACGACGACCTGATCCTGTATCTGTTCGGTACGCCGGGTCAGGACCGGTTCTGGTTCATGTGGGACGACCTGGTGCGCGGTGCCATCGGCGCCGTGGTGCTGGTGGACACCCGCCGGCTGGCGGACTGCTTCCCCGCGGTGGACTACTTCGAGAACAGCGGGCTGCCGTTCGTCATCGCCCTCAACGGGTTCGACGGGCACCAGCCCTACTCGCCCGAAGAGGTCCGCGAGGCTCTGCAGATCGGCCCCGACGCCCCGATCATCACCACGGACGCCCGCCACCGCGCCGACGCCAAGAGCGCCCTGATCACGCTGGTGGAACACGCGCTGCTCGCCCGCCTCAAGTAGCGCCGTACCTCTGACGCCCCGGGCACGCGGCGAGCTGTGTTTTTCGCCATGTCCGGCGGCCGTCACGGCTTCACGTTCATAACGTTTCGAAAGAGAAACGCGCCCGGGTGAACACGCCGGGCGCGCGGAACGTTTCGCTCTGCGTACGGTTCCCGGGCCATTTGGCGTCGCACGGCCCCAATGCCCGTTTTTCCGTCGCCGGCTCCCCGCGGCTTCCTTCGCCTTCCGTAGCCCTCCGTAACCCGTCAGGTGTTTGGACGGGGCGGCTTTGACGTGCTGGAATTCCCTGAACTCAGCAGTAGCGCAGGCGCAGTACGTCCGAAGGCGTCGCGCACCGAGAGGTGAGAAGTCGAGTGAGGCGAACGACCAGGGGTACGCCGGGCCCGGCGCCGGAGCGCTCCGATGGGGGCGGCTCCGCGGAGTCGCGAGGCAACTTCACCCCACCGCCGCGTCCCGCCGCGCCCCGCGGGCCACAGGGTTCCGCGCCCCGTCCGGTGCCGGCCACCGGTGGTGGCAGCCGGTGGTCGGCGCGCAACTGGCGCGTGGCCACCCGGCTGAACGCGATCCTGCTCATACCCGTGCTCGTCGCCCTCGTTTTCGGCGGCTTCAAGGTCGAGTCCGACATCGCCGCGTGGCAGGACGCCAAGGAGGCCCAGCGTACGGCCGAACTCGTCGAGGCGGCAGCCGATTACGGCAACGCCCTCATCGACGAGCGGGACAGGACCGCAGAGCCGCTGCTGAAGGGGGAGCGGGACGCCGCCGGGGTCAAGAAGGCCAGGGACGCCACGGACGCGGCTGCCAAGAGGTTCAAGCGTGCCGCCTCCCACCTGCCGGACAACCCCGGCCTCAAGCGCCGGCTCGCCGCGTTCGAGAAGGTCGAGCCGAAGCTCCCCGCCCTGCGCACCGCCGCGTTCTCCGGGGAGCTGAGCGGTGTGCAGACGGAGGAGGGCTACGTCGACGTCCAGCACCCGCTGATGGAGTTCTCCAACGAGCTGGGTCTGGGCACCGGCAACGTCACCTCCTACGGCCGCACCGTCTACGCCATCTCGCTGGCCAAGGCCGCCGAGTCCCTCCAGCGCTCGCTGGGCACCCACCTGCTGGTCAAGCCGGGGCCGTCAGCCAAGGACAAGGAGGCGCAGCTCACCGCGCTGGCCTCGTACCACTACCTGGAGCGCATCGCCCTGGGTGAGTACACCTCCGGCGGCCGTCCCGAGGACGTGGATCTGCTCAAGGAGCAGGTCGCCAAGGCGAAGAAGGCAGGCGCCAAGCGGATACAGGCGGCCCGCGAGAAGGCGACCGCGAGTGGGCAGAAGTTCGTGGCTCCGCCCTCCATGGACGCGATGGTCAAGGCCATCGGCTCCGGTGCGTCCGCCCGTGAGCTGCGCGCCAAGGGCATCACCACCGACAGCTGGTTCGCGACCTCCACCGCCACGTTCGACGCCTACCGTGCGGTGGAGACGAAGCTGACCAGCGACGCGGTCGCGGAGACGGAGAGCATCGCCTCCGACGCCCGCCGTGACGCGATCATCAACTCCGTGATCGTGCTGGTGGCGCTGCTGCTCGCGTTCGTCGTGGCCGGCCGGATGGCTCGCTCCATGAGCCAGAACATGCGGGCGCTGCGGGCGGCGGCCTTCGACGTCGCCCAGCAGCGGCTGCCGATGCTCGTCGACCAGCTCTCCCGTACCGATCCGGGCCGGGTGGACACGCGGGTGGCGCCCATCCCGCTCACCAGCAGGGACGAGATCGGCGAGGTCGCCCGCGCGTTCGACCAGGTGCACCGCGAGGCGGTGCGGCTCGCGGCCGAACAGGCGATGCTGCGCGGCAACGTCAACGCGATCTTCACGAACCTCTCGCGGCGCAACCAGGGCCTCATCGAGCGCCAGCTGGGCCTGGTCACGGAGATGGAGAACAGCGAGGCCGACCCGGACCAGCTGGAGAAGCTCTTCCGGATGGACCACCTCGCCACCCGTATGCGCCGCAACGGCGAGAACCTGCTGGTGCTGGCGGGTGAGGAGCCGGGCCGCCGCTGGACGGAGCCGGTGCCGCTGGTCGACATCCTGCGCGCGGCCTCCTCCGAGGTCGAGCACTACGAGCGCATCGAGATCACCGGCATCCCGGAGACGGACATCCACGGGCAGGTCGTCAACGACCTGGTGCACCTGCTGGCCGAGCTGCTGGAGAACGCCGCCTCATTCTCGTCGCCGCAGTCCAAGGTGCGGGTGACCGCGACGCGGCTGCCGGACGGCCGGATGATGGTCGAGATCCACGACAAGGGCATCGGGCTGACCGCCGAGGACTTCGCGGACATCAACCACAAGCTCGCCAACCCGCCCACGGTGGACGCCGCCGTCTCCCAGCGCATGGGCCTGTTCGTGGTCGGCCGGCTCGCCGACCGGCACGGTATCCGCGTCCAGCTGCGCCCCTCGGGCGAGCAGGCGGGCACCACCTCGCTGGTGATGCTGCCCGACGTGATCACCCACGGTGGGGGAGGGGAGCAGGGTCCGGAGGAGGACTTCACCGTCTCCCGGATCGTCCCCGAGCACCAGCACGAGGCCCCGCGGCCGGTGCACGACGACTCCCGCTCGGCCGCGGAACTGGGTTTCGACGACTCGCGCTACGGCGCCTCGGCCCCGTCCTCGCCGCGGGGCCCGGCGGACCGTCAGCGGTTCCCCGAGGAGGGCCGCGGCACGCCGGAGCCCCAGCGGCAACCGCACTTCCCCGAGCAGCAGGGCCCGTTCACCGGTCAGGAGGGCGTGTACGGGGCCACGGGCCGCGGCGGGCAGGTCCACGACGCGCAGCCCCACACCTCGCAGACGCCCGACCCGTTCGGGCAGCCCGGCGGCGGTGACGCCCAGAGCGGCGGATACCCGCAGGGCTACGAGCCCTCGGGTGAGATCGCCGCGCAGCAGTACACGGACGCCGGGCAGGGCCGGCAGTTCGACCAGCGGTACGAACAGGCCTACGACCAGTCGCGCGACCCCTACGGCCGCCCGCACGGCCAGCCCTACCCGACCGGCTACCCGCAGCCCTTCGACGGGTCGGGCGCGGGGCTCCCCGGCGCCCCGGAGCAGCAGACCGCCCTGCCCCAACTCACCCCGTACGAAAGCCAGTACGGCTCGCCGCAACAGGAAGCGGAATCCTCCGTCGGCATGGCAGAGGGGGATGCCGAGCGCGTAGGCTTCGACCATCAGGGTCCCCTCCCGAGCAGCTATCGCACCACCACCGACGCGGGCCTCCCGCGTCGTGAGCCGGGGCGAGCGCCGCAGGAAGGGGACGCGGGAGCGGGCGGCCCGGCCCCGGCGCCAGGTGCCCAGGCACCGTCCGCGGAGCCCGCGCGGCAGCCCGCACCGGACGAAACCGGAATGCCCCGGCGGAACGAGAACGACGAACGCTGGGACAGGGCGGGCCAGTTGCGCGACCCGCAGGCCGGTGGGATCACCACCTCCGGACTGCCGCGGCGGGTGCCCAGGGCCAACCTGGTCGCGGGCGCCGCGGAGGAGAACCAGCGGGGCGGCCCCTTGGTCTCCCGCGCGCCCGAGGACGTGCGGGGCAGGCTGAGTAATCTGCACCGCGGCATCCGCCAGGGACGCACCGCGGGCGACCCCGACCAGACCGACCGACAGGGCTTCGGCCCCGGCAGCACCTACGATCAGGAGCGTTAGTGTGAGCCCGATGAGCCAGGCGGCGCAGAACCTGAACTGGTTGATCACCAATTTCGTGGAGAACACCCCCGGGGTGTCGCACACGGTGGTGGTCTCCGCCGACGGACTTCTGCTCGCGATGTCCGAGGGCTTCCCCCGCGACCGCGCCGACCAACTGGCGGCGGTCGCCTCGGGACTGACCTCGCTGACGTCCGGTGCCTCCCGCATCTTCGAGGGCGGCGTGGTCAACCAGACCGTGGTGGAGATGGAGCGCGGCTTCCTCTTCATCATGGCCATCTCCGACGGTTCCTCGCTCGCCGTCCTCGCCCATCCCGAGGCCGACATCGGCCTGGTCGGGTACGAGATGGCCCTGCTGGTCGACCGCGCGGGAGGCGTCCTGACCCCGGATCTGCGGGCGGAACTGCAGGGCAGTCTTCTCAACTAGGGCACAACTGACCCGCGGCCGTGCGCATCGCGTCCGGGCGCCATAAGGTGCCGTGAGCGCAGACGGCCGTATGTCCGTGAGTCGGAGGAGGAAACGTGGCAACGCCCCCAGGAGGTCCGTCGTCGTACGGCAGTGGTCGAGCCGACCAGCCGCAGGACGTCCAGTCGGCCGCGGCCCCGGGCGGGGACGCGCCCTTCCTGAACCGTTTCAACTTCCCCTCGGCGCCCAGTGAGCACGTCCAGCGGCCCACCGGACCTGCCGGCGGGCAGCCGCACGCGCCGCACCAGGGCCGGCAGCCGCAGCACGGGCAGCCGCACCAGAACCAACAGCCGCAGCACGGGCAGCCGCAGCACGGTCGGCCCCCGCACCCCGCGCAGCCCCAGTACGGGCAGCAGCCGCCCCCTCAGGCGCAGCCGCCCCACCAGCCGCAGCCGGACCAGGGGGCGCAGCCCCCGCAGCAGCCGCAGCACCCGTCGCCGCACCAGGCACCGCAGCCTCAGCAGCGGCGACCCCAGCAGTCCCGTATCCAGCCGGTGCAGCCCACGCACGGTGAGATGTCCGCCGCCAACGAGCGAGGCGCCGAGCACTCCCCGCCGCCGCAGCAGCCGCTGGTGCGCCCCTACGCCATGACGGGTGGCCGGACCCGTCCCCGCTACCAGCTCGCCATCGAGGCGCTGGTGCACACCACGGCGGACCCCGCCCAGCTCCAGGGACAGCTCCCGGAGCACCAGCGGATCTGCCGCCTGTGCTACGAGATCAAGTCGGTCGCCGAGATCTCCGCACTCCTGACCATCCCGCTCGGCGTCGCCCGGATTCTCGTCGCCGACCTGGCCGAAGCCGGGCTCGTGGCCATCCACCAGCCCGGTGGCGACGAGACCACCGCCGACGGCCAGCCAGACGTGACACTGCTCGAAAGGGTGCTCAGTGGACTTCGGAAGCTCTAGCGCCGGGCCCGTCGGGGATACGACAGCCCGTTCGACGACCTCCGCGAAGATCGTGGTGGCCGGCGGTTTCGGCGTGGGCAAGACGACCTTCGTCGGGGCGGTCTCGGAGATCAACCCGCTGCGCACCGAGGCCGTGATGACCTCCGCCTCGGCCGGCATCGACGACCTCACGCACACGGCCGACAAGACCACCACGACGGTGGCCATGGACTTCGGCCGCATCACGCTCGACCAGGACCTGATCCTGTACCTGTTCGGTACGCCGGGTCAGGACCGGTTCTGGTTCATGTGGGACGACCTGGTGCGCGGTGCCATCGGCGCCGTGGTGCTGGTGGACACCCGCCGGCTGGCGGACTGCTTCCCCGCGGTGGACTACTTCGAGAACAGCGGGCTGCCGTTCGTCATCGCCCTCAACGGGTTCGACGGGCACCAGCCCTACTCACCCGAAGAGGTCCGCGAGGCTCTGCAGATCGGTCCCGACGCCCCGATCATCACCACGGACGCCCGCCACCGCGCCGACGCCAAGAGCGCCCTGATCACACTGGTGGAACACGCGCTGATGGCGCGGCTGCGCTGAGGAGCGCACAGCCGAGCCCGTCCAAGGGCACCTCAAGAAGGCAGTCCCGGGGAGCGTAGGAGCGGGGCATGGGCCGAAAACACCCGGCCCCGCCCCGCGCGGCCGGTGGAATACGCTGGGGTCCCAGCCATTGACACCGGTATCAAAGGACCCCCGTGCGCATCGCAAGATTCTCCCTGGACGGAACCGTGGGTTTCGGCGTCGTGGAGGGCGAGCCCTCGTCCCCCGAGGGCCCCGTGCTCGACATCATCAAGGGCCACCCCTTCGCGGAGTTCGAGCGCACGGGCCACAAGCTCCCCCTGAACAAGGTCAGGCTGCTCCCGCCGACCCTGCCCAACAAGGTCGTGGCGATCGGGCGGAACTACGCCGAGCACGCCAAGGAGATGGGCAACGAGGTCGACGAGACGCCGGTCACCTTCTTCAAGCCGTCGACCTCCGTCATCGGCCCCGGCGACCCCATCGCCTACCCCTCCTTCTCCTCCGAGCTGCACCACGAGGCGGAGCTCGCCGTGGTCATCGGCCGCATGTGCAAGGACGTGCCCCGCGCACGCGCACGGGACGTCGTCCTGGGCTACACCTGCGCCAACGACGTCACCGCGCGTGACATCCAGCGCACGGAGAAGCAGTGGGCCCGCGCCAAGGGTTTCGACAGCTCCTGCCCCCTCGGCCCGTGGACGGAGACCGATCTGGACCCGGCCGACGTCGGCATCATGTGCACGGTCAACGGCGAACAGCGCCAGCTCGGCCGTACCAGCGAGATGGTCAGGCCCATCGAGGACCTGATCGTGCACATCACGGAGGCGATGACCCTCCTGCCCGGCGACGTCATCCTCACCGGCACCCCGGCGGGCGTCGGCCCCCTCAACGTCGGCGACGAGGTCGCCGTCACCATCGAAGGAATCGGCACTCTCACCAACAAGGTGATCAAGCGTGACTACTGAGTTCTCCGGGAGGGAAGGGACCGCGGGCACGGACGTCCGCGTGCGTTTCTGTCCCTCCCCGACCGGCAACCCCCACGTGGGCCTGGTCCGTACCGCCCTGTTCAACTGGGCGTACGCCCGGCACACCGGCGGCACCCTGGTCTTCCGCATCGAGGACACCGACGCGGCCCGCGACTCGGAGGAGTCCTACGAGCAGCTGCTGGACGCGATGCGCTGGCTGGGCCTCGACTGGGACGAGGGCCCCGAGGTGTCCGAGGGGGACTTCGTCGCCGGAGGCGGCCCGCACGCCCCCTACCGCCAGTCCCAGCGGATGGACATCTACGCGGACGTCGCGCGCAAGCTCCTGGACGGCGGCTACGCCTACCCCTGCTACTGCACGGCCGAGGAGCTGGAGCAGCGCCGCGAGCAGGCCCGCAAGGAGGGCCGCCCCTCCGGCTACGACGGCGCGTGCCGCGACCTGTCCGGCGAGCGGATCGCCGCGTACGAGGCCGAGGGCCGCAGCCACGTCGTCCGCTTCCGGATGCCGGACGAGCCGATCACCTTCACCGACGGGGTGCGCGGCGAGATCACCTTCCAGCCGGAGAACGTGACCGACTACGGCATCCTGCGTGCCAACGGCGCCCCTCTCTACACGCTGGTCAACCCGGTCGACGACGCGCTGATGGACATCACGCACGTCTTCCGCGGCGAGGACCTGCTCTCCTCCACCCCGCGCCAGATCGCCCTCTACCAGGCGCTGATCGAGCTCGGCGTCGCCAAGCGCGTCCCGGAGTTCGCACACCTGCCCTACGTCATGGGCGAGGGCAACAAGAAGCTCTCCAAGCGCGACCCGCAGTCCGCCCTCAACCTCTACCGCGAGCGCGGCTTCCTCCCGGAAGGGCTGCTCAACTACCTCTCCCTGCTGGGCTGGTCGATCTCCGAGGACCGGGACATCTTCTCGATGGACGAGATGGTCGCCGCCTTCGACATCCACGACGTGAACGGCAACCCGGCCCGTTTCGACCTCAAGAAGTGCGAGGCGATCAACGCCACGCACCTGCGGGACATGCCACTGGGCGCCTTCGTCGCGGCCTGCGAGCCGTGGCTGAAGGCCCCCTACGCCCCCTGGCCGGCGCAGAACTTCTCCCAGCAGGCGTTCGAGGAGCTGGCCCCGCTGGCCCAGACCCGGCTCACGGTGCTCTCCGACATCACCGACAACGTCGACTTCCTCTTCCTCGACCAGCCGGTGGAGGACGAGAAGTCCTGGCAGAAGGCCATGAAGGAGGGCTCGGCCGACCTGCTGCGCACGGCGCGCGGCAAGCTGGACGTCGCCGACTGGACGTCCGCCGACGCGCTCAAGGAGGCCGTACTGGCCGCCGGTGAGGAACACGGCCTCAAGCTGGGCAAGGCCCAGGCCCCCGTCCGCGTGGCTGTCACAGGCCGCACCGTGGGCCTGCCCCTGTTCGAGTCCCTCCAGGTGCTGGGCAAGGACCGCACCCTGGAGCGCGTCGACGCGGCCCTGGCGAAGCTGGACTCGTAGGCCTCGGACGGAAGACGGTGCTCCGTGGCGGGCCCGGCGGAACTCGTTTTGGAGCACCGTCTTCCATCGGGTAATGTTCTTCCTGTCGCCGAACGGGGCAGGCCGAAAAGGCCGGAACCGGAGGCGGCCACCCAGACAAGATCCCCGCAGCTGGTTGCGGCTCAGGGGGTTGCGTTTCGGTGGGCTATGGTGTAATTGGCAGCACGACTGATTCTGGTTCAGTTAGTCTAGGTTCGAGTCCTGGTAGCCCAGCAAGATCCGCGCGAAGGTCACCTTTTCCGCGAGATCGAGGCCCCCGTTGTGTAGCGGCCTAGCACGCCGCCCTCTCAAGGCGGTAGCGCCGGTTCGAATCCGGTCGGGGGTACGGATTCCGTCCGACAGGCCGGGATCGCAGGTAGGGCCCCCGTTGTGTAGCGGCCTAGCACGCCGCCCTCTCAAGGCGGTAGCGCCGGTTCGAATCCGGTCGGGGGTACTCGATCGCGAAGGCCCCGCACCGACAGGTGCGGGGCCTTCGGCGTTCTCACCGGTCTTCCGGCCGCCCGGTGCGCCGGGCCGACTCCTCGGCCTGCGCCAGCCGCCGCAGGGCGAGCAGTACGGGCTCGTGCAGCACCGTCAGCGCCACACTCGCCTCCACCTGCTCCTCCTCGCTCGTGAAGTGCTCCAGCATGTCCAGATCCGCCTCGGCGGCGCGCTCCGCGACCCGGGCGTAGGGCAGCAGTCCTTCCGCGTCGTGCGGGTAGCCGAGACCGGCCAGCGCCGCGACGGTGCGCACCAGGGCCTGCCCGGGCGGGGAGTCGAGGTGCCCCATGGGCCAGCCGAGCCGCTGAAGCAGCGCTGCGACCTGCGTACGGGCGGCTGCCGTCTCCTCGGCCGTCGCCTCGCGGGTGCGGGCGGGCGCGGGCTGCGGGATGGCCCATACCGCGGCGCCCAGCCTGTCGTGCCGGGTGAGGCCCTCGTCGTCCACGGCGGCGAGCACCTCGCGGGCCGTGGCCACCGGGACGCCGCCCACCTGGATGAGCGCGCGGACCAGCCGCAGCCGGCGCAGCTGCGTCTCGTCGTACTCGGCCTGGGTGGCGCTGAGCCGTCGGCCTGGCGGAAGGAGGCCCTCACGCAGATAGAACTTGATCGTCGCGGTCGACACACCGCTGCGGGCGCTGAGTTCGGCCAGCCGCATCGTCTCTCCTTTCCCCTGGCGCTCACGTCTGGATAGTGGCACTATCCAAGCATGGGTAGTGCCACTATCCAAAGTGTCGGCCCAGGGAGGGGTCTCATGAGTGATGCCGTGCTGCGGGGGCGGATGACGGCCGAGGCGGAGGGGGACGTGGTGGTCTTCCTCATCGGCATGCGGATCAACCGCTTCCGGGCGGTCCGCGCGTGGCTGCCGGTGTTCCGGGCCATGCCGCGCATGCTGCGGGAACTGGCGGCCGAACCGGCCCACGGGCTGCTCGCCCACAGGGTCCTCCTCAGCGGGCCGCGCGAGTTCGCCGTGCTCCAGTACTGGGAGTCCACCGACACACTGCTGTCCTACGCGTCGGCCGGGGAGAGGGAACACCGGCCGGCGTGGGCCGCCTTCAACCGCCGGGCCCGGGCGGCCGACGGCGCGGTCGGCATCTGGCACGAGACGTACGTGGTGCCTGCGGGTCTCCGCGAAGCCGTCTACGTCGACATGCCGCGCTACGGACTGGCAGCGGCGCACGAAGCGGTGCCCGTCGGGAGTGGCCGCGACCGGGCCGCCCAGCGGCTGGGGGCCGGAGCGGAAGCGTGAGACACGGCGCCACCGGGCGGTCCGCGGCGTGCTGCGGCCGGACCGTCCGGTGACGTCGGCGGAGTGTGCGGTGCCCCACACGCACCGGACCGCATCCGTCGGTTTCGACAGCCGGCGGATGCGGTCCGGTGCGCGTGGGGGCGGTCGGCGGTGCGGCCGGCCTGCAAGGGGCGTCAGTTCGGGCGGCGCAGGGACTCGCTGAGGCGGGCCGCCGCGTCCACGATGGCCTGGGCGTGCATGCGGCCCGGGTGGCGGGTCAGGCGCTCGATCGGGCCCGAGACGGAGACGGCGGCCACGACGCGGTGGGAGGGGCCGCGTACGGGCGCGGAGACGGAGGCGACGCCCGGTTCGCGTTCGCCGATCGACTGGGCCCAGCCCCGGCGCCGCACGCCGGACAGCGCGGTGGCGGTGAACCGGGCGCCCTGCAGCCCGCGGTGCAGCCGCTCGGGCTCCTCCCAGGCCATCAGGATCTGCGCGGCCGAACCCGCCTTCATCGGCAGTGTGGAGCCGACGGGCACGGTGTCGCGCAGCCCCGAGAGGCGTTCGGCGGCGGCGACGCAGATGCGCATGTCGCCCTGGCGCCGGTAGAGCTGGGCGCTCTCGCCGGTCACGTCCCGTAGGTGGGTCAGTACGGGGCTCGCCGAGGCGAGCAGCCGGTCCTCACCCGCCGCCGCGGCCAGTTCGCCCAGCCGCGGGCCGAGTATGAAGCGGCCCTGCATGTCGCGGGCCACCATGCGGTGGTGTTCGAGGGCCACCGCCAGCCGGTGCGCCGTGGGGCGCGCGAGCCCGGTCGCGGAGACCAGCCCGGCGAGGGTGGCCGGACCGGACTCCAGAGCGCTCAGTACCAGAGCCGCCTTGTCGAGAACGCCGACGCCGCTAGAGTTGTCCATGCGTCGATACTCGCGTCTCAAAGTGTGAAACGCAAGTTCAATTTTCCGGGCGACCCGCCAACCTTGAAGGACGGCCGCCGCTCCAGGGGGTCCCCCCGGCCGAGGGCTGGGGGCGGCGGAAAGCATCTCGACATGTGGTCGGCAGCGCTGCCGGCCGGAGGGAAAGCGATGGGACGCACACTCGCGGAGAAAGTCTGGGACGACCATGTCGTCAGGCGCGTGGAAGGCGAGCCGGACCTGCTCTTCATCGATCTCCACCTGCTCCACGAGGTGACCAGCCCGCAGGCCTTCGACGGTCTCCGCAAGGCGGGCCGCAGCGTGCGGCGTACCGATCTGACCCTCGCGACCGAGGACCACAACACCCCGACCCTGGACATCGACAAGCCGATCGCCGACCCCGTCTCGCGCACCCAGCTGGAGACGCTGCGCAAGAACTGCGCCGACTTCGGCGTCAGGCTGCACCCGCTGGGCGACGTCGAACAGGGCGTCGTCCACGTCGTCGGCCCGCAGCTGGGGCTGACGCAGCCGGGCACCACGGTGGTCTGCGGCGACAGCCACACCTCCACCCACGGCGCCTTCGGGGCGCTGGCCTTCGGTATCGGCACCTCGCAGGTCGAGCACGTGCTGGCGACCCAGACGCTGCCGATGGCGCCGTTCAAGACCATGGCGGTCACCGTGAACGGCGAGCTGCCCGAGGACGTCACCGCCAAGGACCTGATCCTGGCGATCATCGCCCGCATCGGCACCGGCGGCGGCCAGGGCTACGTGATCGAGTACCGCGGCGAGGCCATCGAGAAGCTGTCGATGGAGGCCCGGATGACGATCTGCAACATGTCCATCGAGGCGGGCGCCCGCGCCGGCATGATCGCCCCGGACGAGACGACGTATCGCTACGTCCAGGGCCGGGAGCACGCCCCCGAGGGCGAGGAGTGGGAGGCGGCGGTCGCCTACTGGAAGACGCTGCGCACCGACGAGGACGCCGTCTTCGACCACGAGGTGGTCATCGAGGCCTCCGAGCTGGCGCCGTTCGTCACCTGGGGCACCAACCCCGGCCAGGGAGCGCCGCTGTCCCAGTCGGTGCCGGATCCGGCCACCTTCCAGGACGCCAGTGCGAAACTGGCCGCCGAGAAGGCCCTGGAGTACATGGGCCTGAGCGCCGGTCAGCCGCTGCGCGAGGTCGCCGTGGACACCGTCTTCGTCGGCTCGTGCACCAACGGCCGCATCGAAGACCTGCGTTCGGCGGCCACCGTGCTGGAGGGCCGCAGCGTGGCGGACGGTGTGCGGATGCTGGTGGTACCCGGGTCCGTCCGGGTGGCGCTGCAGGCCGTCGAGGAGGGCCTGGACAAGGTGTTCACCGCCGCCGGCGCCGAGTGGCGGCACGCAGGATGCTCGATGTGCCTGGGCATGAACCCCGACCAGCTCCAGCCGGGTGAGCGCGCCGCCTCCACCTCGAACCGCAACTTCGAGGGCAGGCAGGGCAAGGGCGGGCGCACCCACCTGGTCTCGCCGCAGGTGGCGGCGGCGACGGCGGTACTGGGCCATCTGGCCTCGCCCGCCGACCTGGCCGACGTACGCGAACCGGCCACGGTCTGACAAGCGCAAGGCACCCGAGGGAGACGCAACAGATGGAAGCCTTCACCACCCACACAGGCCGGGGCGTGCCGCTGCGCCGCAGCAACGTCGACACCGACCAGATCATTCCCGCGCACTGGCTGAAGAAGGTCACACGCGACGGTTTCGAGGACGGGCTGTTCGAGGCCTGGCGCAAGGACCCGGACTTCGTGCTCAACCAGCCGGCCCACCAGGGCGCCACGGTGCTGGTCGCGGGCTCCGACTTCGGTACGGGGTCCTCGCGCGAGCACGCGGTCTGGGCCCTGCAGAACTACGGCTTCAAGGCCGTCATCTCCTCCCGGTTCGCCGACATCTTCCGCGGCAACTCGCTGAAGAACGGCCTGCTCACGGTCGTGCTGCCGCAGGAGACCGTGGAAGCGCTGTGGGAGCTGACGGAGGCGGAACCGACCGCCGAGGTGACCGTCGACCTGGTGCACCGCAAGGTCGTGGCCCCCGGTGTCGAGGCGGACTTCGAGCTCGACGAGAACGCGCGCTGGCGGCTGCTGGAGGGGCTGGACGACATCAGCCTCACTCTGAAGAACGAGGAGGCCATCGCCGAGTTCGAGGCCTCCCGAGCGGCCTTCAAGCCCCGGACGCTGGCCGCCTGAGCCCCCTTCACCGCCTGTCCGGTCTACTCCGCGCCCCCGCCGTATCCGGTGGGGGCGCGGTGCTGTGCGGCAAGGACTCGGGCAGGAGTACGCGTGCGCCACTGAATGACGTGAATTAGTCTTGACGTCGGCTCCTGTCGCACTAAGGAACAGTGCCGTTCGCGACGCGCCAGCACGACTCGTCGCGAGGGGGTCAACTCAGCTGCTGCCCAGCGGAGTTGCTGTCCACACCTCGTGAGAACCCGCCCGACGCTGACCCGCTGGAAGCGACAACTCACCCCAGATGGCACAATCACCGCATGGAACGCGACGGTCAACTGGAGCTCTACGACCGACTCGCCGCCCGACTCAAGGAGGCGCACTCGCGAGTGCGCTCCCCGCAAATCCCACAGAGCGCACGGGTCGCACTGACCCGGAAGCTGCTCGTCATCACCGCGGCTTCCAAACACGATCTCGCCGATGCCGAACGGCGTCTGGAGCGTCTGATGGCCGACCTCGACGAGGGGCGATTCACCGCAGGGCGGGGGGACGTGTGCGCGGACGGAACTCCGTGACGGGCGAGTTCGTTGCGACACAAGGGTGATTCGCCCGTTTCGTGTTTGATTTGCGGTATATATCTGCCTAACGTGCGAAAAAGCTGAACACATTCGTTCCGGCAATGTCTCCGAAGGGGAAGACGTGAACAAGGCGCAGCTCGTTGAAGCTATCCAAGATGACCTCGGTGGACGCCAGGACGCCGCCAAGGCGGTCGATGTCGTACTGGACGCGATCGTCCGTGCGGTCGTCGCCGGTGAGCGTGTTTCGGTCACCGGCTTCGGCTCCTTTGAGAAGGTCGACCGCCCGGCCCGTTACGCCCGCAACCCGCAGACCGGTGAACGCGTCCGGGTCAAGAAGACCTCGGTGCCGCGCTTCCGCGCGGGCGCCGGTTTCAAGGACCTGGTGAGCGGCGCGAAGAAGCTCCCCAAGAACGATGTCGCGGTCAAGAAGGCACCCAAGGGCAGCCTCTCCGGGGGCACGGCCACCAAGAAGGCCACGGCCAAGAAGGCGGGTGCGAAGAAGGCCACGGCCAAGAAGACCACGGCCAAGAAGGCCCCGGCGGCGAAGAAGACCACCGCCAAGAAGGCCACCCCCGCCAAGAAGGCCCCGGCCAAGAGCACGGCGAAGAAGAGCACCGCCAAGAAGACGCCGGCCAAGGCCCCGGCCAAGACCACGGCCAAGAAGGCCCCCGCGAAGAAGAGCACCGCCAAGAAGGCTCCGGCCGGCAAGACGGCAGCGCGCAAGACCACCGCGAAGAAGACCACCTCGCGCAGGCGGTAAGGACGCGGAGGCGGACACCGCACTCCGCCGCCCCGCCCGTCGGCGGGGCGAAACGATCCCTCTCCCGGACCAGGGCCCCGGGAAAGGATCGCAAGCGGCACCATGCCGCGTCGGCAACGCCGGGCCGGGCTCCCTCGGGGGAGCCCGGCCCGCGGCCGTTTGCGGCGCCCACGTCTTCCGCCGGCGCCCGCTGCCTCTGCCGGGCCCGCCGCTTTTGCCGGGCCCGCCGCTTTTGCCGAGCCCGCTGCCTCGCCTCTGCCGGGCCCGCCGGGCCCGCCGAACCCCGCGGGCGCCGGCGCGTCGTCCGGGGCGCTGTCCGGGCGCCCGGACGGCCGTTCACAGGGTCTGCAGCGTCACCAGGGTCACGCGGCGGTCCGTGCCGTCGCCCGCGGTCTCGATCCGCACCCGCTGCCCCGCGCGCAGCAGCAGCAGGCCGCCCGCGTTGAACGCGTCCGCGTCGAAGGGGAGCGGGGTGCCGTCGTCCAGCAGCACGCTGCCCGAGCGGGAGTCCGGATCGTAGGTGTATGCCGTGGCCTGCATACCCGCAGCCTAGGGCCTCTCGCTCGGATCTTGCTGGGCTCGCGGGCCCCGGCACGCACTCTCGCGGCGTTGTCGTCAGTCGCCGCTGCTCCGCAGGGACTCCCTCCTCCGCCTTGCGAGAGCACGCACCGGAACCCGCTCCCTGATCCAGCCAGATCCAAACGAAAGACCCTAGGGCCTCTCGCGCGAGAGGCCCCAACCGCAGTGGTCGGCCGCCCGCCTCGCGAGCAGTCCGGCGGTGGAGTCGCCGACGCCCAGCGCCAGTGCGGCCCGCAGATCGGCGGGCGTGTCCACGTCCTGGCGCACGCTTCGGACCTGCGGCGGGTCCAGTTCCCGCGCCCCTGACGCCCGGTGCCGGGCTCGCGAGGGACCACCGAAAGCGGGGGAAAGAGCGGCGGTGGGCAGTGCCGTCAACAGCGTTGTTCCGATTTCCGCGGCGTCGGGCAGAAAAGCGCGGTGGAAATATGCGGCCGTATTCAGCACGCGCGTCAATTCGGTGGGGCGCAGAGCGGGGAGATCGGCGTTCAGCGCGGCGAGGGCGGTGTGCGGGTGCCGGGCGCGTGCGACCGCCGCTCCGTGGGCGAGAGCGGCGTTGAGACCGTCCTGCGGTTCGTCCGGTACCCGGTGGGCGCCCAGCGCCTCCAGCGCCCGCGCGGCCAGCGGATCGTCCGTGACAACCACCACATCGCGCACCGCGGGGCTGGTGAGCGCGGCACGCACCGTGTCCTGTGCGAACGCCAGCGCGAGCTGCGGCAGGGGAACGCCCAGGGCAGCGCCCGCAAGCCTGCTCTTGGCCCGAGTCAGAGGCTTTAGCGGTACCACGAGGGTCCAGGCCACGGGCGTCACATGGGGCTGCATCGGCCCCATTCTCGCCTGCCCGCCCGGCGCCGGTGCGGGGGTGGGGTTACCGTGTGCCCCGCGACCGGGCACGGACAGTGTGCTCGACAGCGGGGCGGTTGGTGGCGACACTTGTGCGGTTGTCGATTGGCCCCCAGCGGATGGGCCCCACAAGGAGCCCCCTAAAGGAGATGGTGTCCGGGTGTCCCGCCTCATCGTGCCCGCACCGGGAGCAACCCCGAGACCACCGGCCACACATGCCGGGAACAACGGGAACAAGGGGGCGGACGATGGCGGGGAGTGACGGCAAACGCAGGAAGATCGGCTTCTGGTACCGGCTCGCCGCTTTCCTGGCGAAACCGCCGCTGGTTCTCCTCTTCAAGCGGGACTGGCGCGGAATGGAGAACATTCCCGACGACGGCGGCTTCATCACCGTCGTCAACCACAACTCGTATCTCGACCCGCTCTCCTACGCCCACTACCAGTACAACACCGGCCGCGTCCCGCGCTTCCTGGCGAAGGTCGGCCTGTTCAAGGGCGGTTTCGTCGGCGCCGTCATGCGGGGCACCGGGCAGATCCCCGTGTACCGCGAGTCGACCGACGCCGTGGGCGCCTTCCGGGCCGCCGTCGAGGCGATCGAGAAGGGTGAGTGCGTGGCCTTCTACCCGGAGGGCACCCTCACCCGCGATCCGCAGATGTGGCCGATGGCCGGCAAGACCGGCGCCGCTCGGGTCGCCCTGCTGACCAGGGCGCCCGTCGTGCCCGTCGCCCAGTGGGGCGCCAACCTGGCGATGCCGCCGTACGCCAGGGAGAAGAAGCTGCGGCTCTTTCCCCGCAAGACCCTCACCGTGCAGGCGGGACCGCCGATCGACCTGTCCGCCTACTACGACCGCGAGCCCACCGCCGAGGTGCTCCGCGAGGTCACGGACGTCATGATGGATGCCGTCACCGAGCAGCTCGCCGTCGTCCGCGGCGAGCCGGCGCCCGCCGAGCGCTACGACATGCGCAAGGCGGCCACCCGGAGGCGGGAACAGCGTTCCCGGCGCGAGAGCACGGACGCCGCGCACCACCAGCACGACGAGCCCGGTACGGCTCCGGCCGCGGCCGAGGCGGCAGAGGGAGAGAAGAACGCGTGAGGGCGAGCGAGGAAGACCGGGACCGGGAGCGGGGGGAGGCGCGGGAAGCACGGGAACACCCGAGGAAGGCCGCGGTCTTCGGCACGGGGTCCTGGGGCACCGCCTTCGCGGCGGTGCTCGCCGACGCCGGCTGCCGGGTCACCCTGTGGGGCCGCAGGCCCGAGGTCGTCGAGGCGATCAACACCACGCGCCGCAACCCCGGCTACCACCCCGACATGGAACTCCCGGCAGGGGTGCGGGCCACCACACAGGCCGCGGAGGCGGCGAGGGACGCCGATTTCACGGTGCTGTCCGTGCCCTCCCAGACGCTCCGCGCCAACCTGGAGTCCTGGCGGGAACTGCTGCATCCCGGCACCGTGCTCGTCTCCCTGATGAAGGGCGTCGAACTGGGCACGGCCAAGCGGATGAGCGAGGTGATCGAGGAGGTGGCCGGTGTGCCCGCCGAGCGGGTCGCCGTGCTGACCGGTCCCAACCTCGCCCGGGAGATCGCCGCCCGCCAGCCCGCCGCCGCGGTGGCCGCCTGCGCGGACGAGGAGGCGGCGCGGGCGGTGCAGAGCGCCTGCCACACCCCCTACTTCCGGCCCTACACCAGCACCGACGTGGTCGGCTGCGAGCTGGGCGGTGCCGTCAAGAACGTCATCGCGCTCGCGGTGGGCATCGCCGACGGCATGGGTCTGGGCGACAACTCCAAGGCGTCGCTGATCACCCGCGGGCTGGCCGAGACGACCCGGCTCGGCCTTGCCATGGGCGCCGAGGCGCACACCTTCGCGGGCCTGGCCGGCATGGGCGACCTGGTCGCCACGTGTTCCTCGCCGCTGTCCCGCAACCACACCTTCGGCACCAACCTCGGCCGGGGCATGACGCTCCAGGAGACGATCGCGGTCACCGAGCAGACGGCGGAGGGTGTCAAGTCCTGCCAGTCGGTGCAGGACCTGGCCAGGCGGCACGGCGTGGAGATGCCGATCACGCAGACCGTCGTGGGGATCGTCCACGAGGGCAAGTCGCCGCACGTGGCCCTGAAGGAACTGATGTCCCGCAGCGCCAAGCCCGAGCGGGCCTGAGGGCGGCCCGGAGGCCGGGGAGGGCCGAGGGCGTGAGGTGCCCGAGCGGGCGCCGGGGCGGCCGAGCGGGGTCCGAGGTGCCCGAGCGGGCCCGGGGTGACCGCGGAGTCGTGTGCGCCGGGTGCGCGTGCAACGGGGCGTCCGCATCGGCGGCGGGGGCCCGACGCGGTAAAGTCCCAGCGTTATGAGCAGCCAGAGCCCCGCCCCCAAGCCCCGAGTCGCCGTCGTCTTCGGCGGACGCAACTCAGAGCACCAGATCTCCGTCCTGACGGCCGGCGCTGTGCTGGGCGCCATCGACCGTGACAAGTACGAGGTGCTGCCCATCGGTATCACCGCGGACGGGCGCTGGGCGCTGGCCGCCGACGATCCGGCCCGCATGGCGATCGAGGGCCGCAGCCTGCCCAGCGTCGAGCAGCTGGCCGAGTCGGACACCGGCGGCGTGCTGCTGCCGGTCTCGCCGGCGAGCCGCGAGGTCGTGCACACGGAGCCGGGCCAGGTCCCCAAGACGCTGGGCGAGGTCGACGTGGTCTTCCCCGTGCTGCACGGTCCCTACGGCGAGGACGGCACCCTCCAGGGGATGCTGGACCTGGCGGGGGTGCCGTACGTGGGCGCCGGTGTGCTGGCGTCGGCGGTCGGCATGGACAAGGAGTACATGAAGCGGATCTTCACCTCCTTCGGGCTGCCGGTCGGCCCCTACGTCACGGTGCGGCCCCGCGAGTGGGAGACGGATCCGGCGGCGGCGCGCAAGAAGATCGTCGACTTCGCTGCCGAGCAGGGCTGGCCGGTCTTCGTCAAGCCGGCGCGGGCGGGCTCCTCGATGGGCATCACCAAGGTTGGTGGCCTGGGTGAACTGGACGACGCCGTGGAGGTCGCGCGGCGCCACGACCCCAAGATCATCGTCGAGTCGCTGCTGCGCGGCCGGGAGATCGAGTGCGGTGTCCTGGAGTTCGAGGAGGGACCGCGCGCCAGCGTCCCCGCGGAGATCCCGCCGGTCAGCGACCACGACTTCTACGACTTCGAGGCCAAGTACATCGACTCGGCCTCCGGCATCGTTCCCGCGCCGCTGACCGAGCAGCAGACGGCACGGGTGCGCGAGCTGGCCGTGGCGGCCTTCGAGGCGGCCTCCTGCGAGGGGCTGGTGCGGGCCGACTTCTTCCTGGGCGAGGACGGTGAGTTCGTCATCAACGAGATCAACACGATGCCGGGCTTCACACCGATCTCCATGTATCCGCGCATGTGGCAGGAGACCGGCGTCAGCTACCCGGAGCTGGTGGACCGCCTCATCCAGGCGGCGCTCAACCGCTCGACCGGCCTGCGGTGAACTACTCGACCGGCCTGAGCTGAACTGTTCGGCTGGCCTGCGGCGAAACTGTTCGGCTGGCCTGCGGTGAACCGCTCGACCGGCCTGAGCTGAACTGTTCGACCGGCCCGCGGTGAACCGCTCCGAGGCCCGCGCCCCCGCGCGTGTCCGACCCGCGGTGAGGCGCTCGGCGGGACCGCGTCCAGGCGCACGACCGCCCGACGGCGGCGGGCCGCGTGCGGGCGTTCAGCTCTCCTTCTTGGGGACCGAACGCTTGACCGCTTCGCTGAGGTCGGCCAGCGGGCTCACCTCGGGGGCGTAGTCGTCAGGGACGGTCAGTTCGATGTAGGCGGCCCGCTCCGTGGTGGTGAAGCGGTAGCCGTCGTCCCGCTTCTCCATCATCCAGGACACCCCGTTCACCTCCGCCGCCTCGGTGGTGGGGTTGTACTCTTCGTTGCCTGGCGTGAGCCTGGCGGGCCGTGGCACCCCGCAGCGCAACGCGATGGCGGGATCACCCCAGACGGCCGTGTAGTCCGAGGCGGGATCGGTCTCGCCACGCTGCTGCCCGACGACCTTCTCGGGCAGCGCGTCGTGCAGCGTCCGGCACGCCTGCGCGGTCTTGCCGGAGGGGCTGGGGGGTGTGGGTCCGGCATCCCCGGTGACCGAACAGGCGGAGGCGGCCACGGCGGCCAGGCCGCAGGCGGCGATGTAACGGACGGGAACGGAACGAGGGCATGCCCGGCGTCGAATCCTCACCGGGCGAGCATACGGGGGGCTCAGAGGTGGACGATGGGGCAGGTCAGAGTGCGGGTGATGCCTTCCACTTGCTGGACCTTGGCGACCACCATGCGGCCGAGATCGTCCATCGTGTCGGCCTGTGCGCGCAGGATCACATCGTACGGACCCGTTACATCCTCGGCCTGGATCACGCCGGGGATCTTGGAGACGATCTCCGCGACGGTCGAAGCTTTGCCAACTTCGGTCTGAATCAAGACGTACGCCTGTACCACGGAACCTCCCAGGGGGCCGCGAGGATCATGCGGGGCGAGAGAGAGACGCCACCGTACCGCGTCGACCCCGCCGCCGGGAGACCACCGGGCCGCCCTCGTGGCGGCGAGGCGGCGCACTACCGCGGCGCGACACGCCGCACCGACGGCGTACGAGGGGGGCGGGGGCGGGGGACCTCCGCGCACGGCAGACCATCCGCGCACGACCGGCGCGCGAGCAACGACGGAAGCGAAAAGGGGCACAGCAATGCGTGATCTGAACGGCGGTACCGCGCCAGGGTCTTCACCCTCCGGTGCCCAGGCCCCCCACGGCCCGGTGCGGGAGCGGGCCAAGGGGACCGTGGGGGAGCTGGGCGAGTTCGGACTGATCCGGGAGCTGACCTCCCGTCTGACGTCCACGACCGCCGTACGGATCGGCCCGGGGGACGACGCGGCGGTGGTGGCCGCGCCGGATCGGCGGGTCGTGGCCAGCACGGACGTCCTCCTCGAAGGGCGGCACTTCCGCCGCGACTGGTCGACGGCGTACGACGTGGGGCGCAAGGCGGCGGCCCAGAACATGGCGGACATCGCGGCCATGGGCGCCTACCCCACGGCCCTGCTGCTCGGCCTCGTCGTCCCCGTCGACCTGCCCGCCAACTGGCCGACCGAGATGATGGACGGCATCCGGGACGAGGCGCAGGTGGCCTCCGCCGCGGTGGTCGGCGGCGACGTGGTGCGCGGCGACAGCGTCGTGATGTCCATCACCGCGCTCGGCGACCTGCGCAACACCGACCCCGTCACCCGCTCGGGCGCGGGCGCCGGCGACGTCGTGGCCGTGACCGGGTGGCTGGGCTGGTCGGCGGCCGGGCACGCCGTCCTGACCCGCGGCTTCCGTTCCCCTCGCGCGTTCGTCGAGGCCCACCGGCGCCCCGAACCCCCCTACCACGCGGGCCCGGCAGCCGCCGGACTCGGCGCCACCGCCATGATCGACGTCAGCGACGGGCTGGTGGCCGACCTCGGGCACATCGCGGAGGCCAGCAAGGTCCGCATCGACATCCGCTCCGCCGACCTCGACGTCCCCGCGCAGATGTCCGACATCGGGCAGGCCGTCGGCGTCGACCCGCTGCAGTGGGTGCTCACCGGCGGTGAGGACCACGCCATCGTCGCCACCTTCCCCCGCGAGCAGAAGCTGCCCGCCCGCTGGCGGGTCATCGGCGAGGTCCTCGCCCCCTCCGCGCTGCCCCACGTGACGGTCGACGGTGCGCCCTGGACCAGGACGGGTGGCTGGGACCACTTCTCGGACGACATCGACGGCTGAGTACCGTCTGTGCCATGGACGATGTGAACCCCCGCCCCGGCAGGCCGCCGCTGGTACTGACCGTCGCGGGATCCGACTCCGCCGGCGGCGCCGGTATCCAGGCCGACCTCAAGACCATGCTCGCGCTGGGCACCCACGGCATGAGCGTGATCGCCGCCGTCACCGCGCAGAACTCCCTGGGGGTGCAGGGCTATTGGGAACTGCCCGTCGAGGCCGTCCGCGCGCAGTACCGCAGCGTGGTGGACGACATCGGGGTGCAGGCCGTCAAGACGGGCATGCTCGCCTCGGCGGCGCTCGTCGAGACCGTCGCCGAACTCCTGTCCGGTACCGATGCTCCCGTCGTCGTCGACCCGGTGGGGGTCTCCAAACACGGGGACTCGCTCCTGGCCGGCGACGCCCTCGACTCGGTCCGCTCCAAGCTGCTGCCCGTCGCCACCGTCGTCACCCCCAACCTGGACGAGGTGGCCCAGCTCACCGGCGTCCAGGTCACGGGTGAGGACGGCATGCGCGAGGCGGCGACCGCCGTGCTCGCCCACGGGCCGCGCTGGGCTCTGATCAAGGGCGGCCACCTGCCGGGCGAGGCCGTCGACCTGCTCACCGACGGCACGCGGGAACACTGGCTGCGTGCCCCGCGCCGCGACAACCGGCACACCCACGGCACCGGCTGCACCCTGGCCAGCGCACTGGCCGCGTCGCTGGCCAAGGGACTGGACGTGCCGGCCGCGGCGCGCGCCGCGAAGGAGTACACGACGGGCGCGATCGAGGCGGGCTTCCCGCTGGGCGCCGGGCTCGGCCCGGTGCACCACGGCTGGCGGCTGGCGGAGCGCTGAGAGCGCGCACGGGGTGCTGGGAGCGCACGCAGTGCTGGGAGCGCTCCGTGCGCTCTCAGCGCTCCGTGCGCACGCAGAAAACCGGCCCGCTCGCAGCGGGCCGGTTCTTCGTTCTGCTCGGCGTGGGCCGCGCGGTTACGTCGGTGACGTCAGCGCGAGACCTTGCCGGCCTTGATGCACGAGGTGCAGGCGTTGAGGCGCTTCGGCGTCCCGCCGACCACGGCACGCACGCGCTGGATGTTCGGGTTCCAGCGACGGCGGGTGCGGCGGTGCGAGTGGGAGATGTTGTTGCCGAACTCCGGCCCCTTGCCGCAGACGTCGCAGTTCGCAGCCACGGGTCACTCCAAAGACTTCAGATACACGTACGGTGAATCCCGGCGACGCGGGACCACGAGTGACCGGGCGCGCCAGGGAGATCGTCGCCGACCGGAACAAACCATCCGGATCAGGCAACCGGAGCAGCATACAACGGCCGGTCTCGAACAGGGAAACCAGCCCCCTCCACCCCGGCCCCGACCTGGGCTTCCGCCCGGAGCCGCACTAGCCTTCCCCCACAACAGCCTCCCCGAGCGCCCCTCCGTCCGCACCGGCGCCCAGGGGCCCGCGCTCCCCAAGAGGAGGTCCCGTCACGTGCCGCAACCGCTCGACGCCGCCGCGGTACGCCGGTGGTGCGTCCTCGGCCGGGAGTCACTGCGCGCCCACTGCGCGCGCATGGACGCCATCAACGTCTTCCCGGTCGCCGACGGCGACACCGGCACCAACCTGTGCCTGACCTTCGAGGCCGCGACGGAGGCGGTCCCCGCAGCCCAGGTGCCCCCCGCCGCCGGAGACGAGGCCGACGGGGGCCTGATGCTGCGCGCGATGGCGCGCGCCGCGCTGCTCGGCGCCCGGGGCAACTCGGGCACGATCCTCGCCGAGTACCTGCGAGGCATGGCGCGGGGCCGCACCGAGAGCGGCGATCTGGCCGCCGTGCTGCGCGGCGCCGCCCGGGCCGCGCACGCCGCCGTGGCCCACCCCGTGGAGGGCACGATGCTGACGGTGGCCGCGGCGGCAGCGGACGCGGCCGAGGCGGGCGGCGACCCGGCCGCCGCCGCGCACGAGGCGCTGAGCGCCACCCCCGGGCAACTGCCCGCGCTGGCCCGAGCGGGCGTCGTGGACGCGGGCGCGCTGGGACTCACCGCCCTGCTGGGGGCGCTGTGGGCGGCGCTGGGGGAGCAGGCGCCCTCGCTACCCGGGCCGTCCGAGGCGTTCGAGTCGTCCGAGGCGTTCGTGTCGTCCGGGGCGTTCGAGTCGTCCGAGGTGTCTGAGCAGTCACCCGGGCCGTCCGGGGCATCCGAGTCGGCCGTGCCTGCGGCGCCGGGGGCGCCCTGCGGCCCTGCACGCGGGGAGCCCGCGCCTTCCCGCTCCGAGTTCGAGGTGATGTACCTCCTCGAAGCGGACGACCCCGGTGCCCTCGACGCGCTCCGCCGCCGCCTCGACCCGCTCGGCGACTCCCTGGTCATCGGCGGAGGCGAGGGGCTGTGGAGCGTCCACGTCCACGTCGCCGACGCCGGAGCGGCCGTCGAGGCGGGCCTGGCCGCCGGACGTCCGTACCGCATCCGTATCGCCCACCTGCCCGCGACGCAGGGCGCGCCGCAGGACGACCAGGCGCCCGGCACGGCGCCCGGCACGGCGGCAGGGCGGCGCGCCGTCGTCGCCGTCGTGCCGGGTGAGGGGCTGGCCGCGCTGTGCCGCGACGCGGGCGCGCGCGCCCTGCCCGCTCCCGAGGCCGCCCACGAGGACGCGCTGCTCGCGGCGGTGCGGGCGACAGGCGCCGGCGAGGTGGCGCTGCTGCCCAACGGCGGCGAACTCCACACCGTCGCGGCGCGCGCCGCCGACGCCGCCCGCGCCGAGGGCATCCGATGCGCCGTCATCCCCACCCGCGCCGCCGTGCAGGGACTCGCCGCGCTCGCCGTGCACCAGCCGGACCGCCGCTTCGACGAGGACGTCGTCACGATGACCTCGGCAGCCGGCGCGACCCGGTACGGCGAGGTGACCCTCGCCACCCGCCAGGCGTGGACCTCCGCCGGTGTCTGCCAGGCCGGTGACGTGCTCGGGCTCGTCGAAGGCGATGTCGCCCTCATCGGAGACGGCACCACCCAGGTCGCCAAGGACGTGCTCGCCCGGATGCTGGCGCCCGGGGGAGAGCTGGTCACCCTCGTCCTCGGCGCGCACGCGCCGCGGGGCCTGGCCACGGAGCTGGAGGCCTACGTACGCGCCGGTCACCTGGCCGTCGACACCGTTGTCTACGAGGGAAGGCAGCACGACGCTTCGCTGCTCATCGGCGTCGAGTAAGCGCTACCGCGGGATGCGGATGGAGTGCGGGGTGGGGGCGCCGTGACCGGCCGCAGTCCTGGCCGCGACCTCGGCGCTCCTGGCGAGTGACACGGACGTTGTCACACCTGTCCGCCAAGATGGTGCCGTGCCCTCGACAGAAACGACGCGAAGCGAACCGCTCCGAGAACCGCTCAAGGCACTGCTCGGCGGCAACACCGCCAAGGCCATGGCGGACCACCTCGGCCTGCACACGGTCGGCGATCTGCTGCACCACTACCCGCGCAGATACGCCGAACGCGGAGAGCTGACCCGGCTGTCCGACCTGCCGCTGGACGAGCACGTCACGGTCGTCGCCCGCATCCACGACGCACGGGTGCACAAGTTCAACCGGGGCAAGGGACAGCGCCTGGAGGTCACGCTGACCGACGGCAGCGGCCGACTCCAACTCGTCTTCTTCGGCCGCTCGGTCCACTACCACCAACGGGAGCTGCTGCCCGGCAAGCGCGGCATGTTCGCGGGCAAGGTCGGGGTGTTCAACCGCAAGCTCCAGCTCTCCCACCCCGACTACAAACTGCTGGACGAGGAGAGCGACCAGGAGACGGTGGAGCGGTTCGCGAACGCGCTGCTGCCCCTCTACCCGGCGTGCCGGCAGCTGACGTCCTGGAACATCGAGCAGTCGGTCTCCACGCTGCTGACGGCGCTGGAGGCCACCGGCTGGCGCGGGCTGGCCGATCCGCTGCCCGAAGCGCTCCGCACCCAGCGCGGGCTCATCCCGCTGCCCGAGGCGTTCGAGAAGGTCCACCGCCCGCGCACGAAGGCCGATATCGGCCAGGCGCGCTCCCGCCTCAAGTGGGACGAGGCGTTCGTCCTCCAGGTCGCCCTCGCCCGGCGCCGCGCCAAGGAGACCGAACTGCCCGCCGTGCCGCGCCGCCCCACCCCCGGCGGGCTGCTGGAGGCGTTCGACGCGCGGCTGCCGTTCACCCTCACCGAGGGGCAGCAGCGGGTCAGCCGCGAGATCTTCGCCGACCTGGCCACCGAGCACCCCATGCACCGGCTCCTCCAGGGCGAGGTCGGCTCCGGCAAGACGATGGTGGCGCTGCGCGCCATGCTCGCCACCGTCGACGCGGGCGGCCAGGCGGCGATGCTCGCGCCCACCGAGGTCCTCGCCCAGCAGCACCACAGGTCCGTCACCGAGATGATGGGCGAGCTCGCCGAGGGCGGCATGCTGGGCGGCGCCGAGCAGGGCACGAAGGTGGTGCTCCTGACCGGCTCCATGGGCGCCGCCGCCAGGCGGAAGGCCCTGCTGGACCTGGCCACCGGCGAGGCCGGGATCGTGGTGGGCACCCACGCGCTGATCGAGGACAAGGTCACCTTCGACGACCTGGGACTGGTCGTGGTGGACGAGCAGCACCGGTTCGGTGTCGAGCAGCGCGACGCGCTGCGCTCCAAAGGCAAGCAGCCGCCGCACCTGCTGGTGATGACGGCGACACCCATCCCCAGGACGGTGGCCATGACCGTCTTCGGCGATCTGGAGATCTCCGTCCTCGACCAGCTTCCGGCCGGACGCTCCCCGATCGCCACCCACGTCGTCCCCGCCAGGGACAAGCCGCACTTCCTCTCCCGCGCCTGGGAGCGGGTCAGGGAAGAGGCCGAGGCCGGACACCAGGCGTACGTCGTCTGCCCCCGCATCGGCGACGACGAGGAGGACAAGGCACCGGGCGCACGCGGGAAGCGCGCCGCCGAGCTGGAAGAGGTCGACGAGCCGGAGGCGGAGGAGGACGGGGACGGCGAGGAGAAGCGGCCCCCGCTGGCCGTCCTCGACATCGCCGCGCAGCTCGCCGCTGGCCCGCTGGCCGGGCTGCGTGTGGAGGCGCTGCACGGGCGGATGCAGCCCGAGGCGAAGGACGAGGTGATGCGGCGGTTCGCCGCGGGCGAGGTCGACGTGCTGGTGGCCACGACCGTCATCGAGGTCGGTGTGAACGTGCCCAACGCCACCGGCATGGTCATCATGGACGCCGACCGTTTCGGCGTCTCGCAGCTTCACCAGCTGCGCGGTCGCGTCGGACGCGGCTCGGCCCCCGGCCTGTGCCTGCTCGTCACCGACATGCCGCCGGAGAGCCCCGCGCGCACCCGGCTGGACGCCGTCGCCGCCACCCTCGACGGCTTCGAGCTCTCCCGCATCGACCTCGAACAGCGCCGGGAGGGCGACGTGCTGGGGCAGGCGCAGTCCGGGGTGCGCTCCTCGCTGCGGATGCTCGCCGTCATCGACGACGAGGACATCATCGCCGAGGCCCGCGACGAGGCGGCAGGCGTGGTCGCCGCCGATCCCGGCCTGGAGAGCCATCCCGAGCTGCGCACGGCCCTGGCCGCCCTGCTGGACGCCGAACGCGAGGAGTACCTGGACAAGGGCTGAGGGCCGCCGGGAGGGCGCCCGTCGCCCCGCGTGGGATCCTGGAGCACCTGGAGCACCCGGAGCCGGAGAAGATCCCGTCTCTGAGGGCTCGTATCCGAAACCCAGCTGCGAAGTCCCATCCGCGAAGTCCCCGTCTGCGAAGGACCGTCACCCATGACCCGCGTCATCGCCGGAGCCGCCGGCGGCCGACGGCTGACCGTGCCGCCGGGCACGGGCACCCGCCCGACCTCGGACCGGGCCCGCGAGGGCCTGTTCTCCAGCTGGGAGGCCCAGTTGGGCGGCGCCGCCGCATGGCAGGGGCTGCGGGTGCTGGACCTGTACGCGGGCTCCGGTGCCGTCGGTCTTGAGGCACTCTCGCGCGGCGCGGCGCACGCGCTGCTGGTCGAGCCGGACGCCAAGGCGGTGCGCACGATCAGGCAGAACGTGCGCACGGTCGGACTGCCGGGAGCCGAGGTGCGTGTGGGCAAGGCGGCCCAGACCGTGGCGGGGGAGCCGCCGGAGCACCCGTACGACCTGGTGTTCCTCGATCCGCCGTACGCGGTGACGGACGACGCTCTCAGGGAGATACTGCTCACACTCCGGGACGGGCACTGGCTGGCCGGGGATGCGCTGGCCACCGTGGAGCGCAGCACCAGGGGCGGTGAGTTCCGCTGGCCGGAGGGTTTCGAGGGGCTGCGGTCCCGTCGTTACGGCGAGGGAACGCTTTGGTACGGTCGCGCCGCCGCGCGGGAAGTTACCCCCGCGTCATGCTGAGACCACCTGAAGCGGGACATGGGGCCCGCTGTGAGGAGAGCGAGGAAGTGCCCGTGCGCCGCGCCGTCTGTCCGGGGTCCTTCGACCCGATCACCAATGGCCACCTCGACATCATCGAGCGCGCTTCCCGCCTGTACGACACGGTGCATGTGGCCGTGATGATCAACAAGTCGAAGCAGGGCCTCTTCTCCGTCGACGAGCGGATCGACCTGATCCAGCGGGTCACCGAGAGCTTCGGGAACGTGCGGGTCGAGGCGTTCCACGGCCTTCTCGTCGACTTCTGCAAGGACCGGGAGATCCCGGCGATCGTCAAGGGGCTCCGCGCGGTCAGCGACTTCGACTACGAGTTGCAGATGGCGCAGATGAACAACGGCCTCTCCGGTGTCGAGACGCTCTTCGTGCCGACGAACCCGACCTACAGCTTCCTCTCCTCCAGCCTGGTCAAGGAGGTCGCCGCCTGGGGCGGTGACGTCTCGCACCTGGTGCCCGAGACCGTCAACGCGGCGCTGGCCGAGCGGTTGAGCAAGCGCTGACGGCCCTTCCAGGGGGACGGAACCCGTGGAACCCGTGGAAGGGGTGACGAGTCGGCGCTGACGGGCCGTACAGTCGCCACTGTGGACGTACAGCAGAAACTCGACGAGATCGTCGCGACCGTCGACGGCGCGCGCTCGATGCCCATGTCCGCCTCGTGCGTGGTGAACCGGGCCGAACTCCTCGCCTTGCTGGAGGAGGTGCGCCAGGCGCTGCCGGGCTCGCTCGCCGAGGCCCGCGAGGTGCTCGGCGACCGTGAGCAGGTGGTGGCCGGTGCCCGTCAGGAGGCGCAGCACATCATCGAGACGGCCCAGGCCGAGCGCGCCTCGCTGGTGACCGGTACCGAGGTCGCCCGCCACGCGCAGCAGGAGGCGGACCGCATCCTGGCCGAGGCGCGCCGGGAGGCGGAGGAGATCCGCGTCGAGGCGGACGACTACGTCGACAGCAAGCTCGCCAACTTCGAGGTGGTCCTCTCCAAGACGATCGGCTCGGTCGACCGCGGCCGGGAGAAGCTGCTGGGCAGCGGTCCCGGCGCCGAGGAGTGGGGCGACCAGTACGCGCAGGACGCTCCCGAGCGCACCGCTGACCCGCGTGAGCTGCAGCGCCGTGCGGACGACTATGTCCAGGCCCGGCTCGGTTCGGTCTCGGCGGTGCTCGCCAAGACGCTGGAGTCCGTCGGCCGCGGCCGTCTCAAGCTGCGCGGTCACGAGCCCGTCGACGAGCTGGCCGCCCACATGGCGGCCCAGGAGGGGGCGGAGGGCTACGCGGCGCACGCCAGCGACTCCGACTACCTGGCAGGGCTCGCCCACACCGCCCAGGCCGCCGCCGGGGGGCAATCCGCGCACGGGGGCGCCCCGCTGCCGGGCCACGACCCGGCGCAGCCGATGCAGCAGCCGATGCAACCGATGCAGGAGGCGCAGCCGCCGCAGCCCCCGCACATGCCGCCGCAGCCGCAGTCCCCGCCGCCCGCCGCGGACCCGTACTACGCACAGCAGCCGCAGCCGTCGCCCTACGACGGTGGTGTACCGCAGCACGACCCTTACGCCGCGTACGCCCAGCAGAACGCGTACTACCCGCAGCAGCAGGACCCCTACGGCTACGGTCAGCAGCAGGACCCGTACTATGCGCAGCAGGCCCAGCAGCCCGTCTACCAGGCGCAGCAGCAGCAGCCGCAGGCGCAGCTGGACGAGACCAGCCTGTTCGACACGAGCATGATCGACATCGAGCAGGTCAGGGCGTACGAGCAGCGCCACGGGCACGGCGGCTGAGCCGGCCGCACGGGTTCGGCACCGGCCCGTGGCCCGGGGGCGCCGGCGGATCAGGGCGCCGATTGGGTCATGGGGGAGCCGTCACGTATCCTGTCTCTTCGGTCGTGAGTACTCGCGCGGCCGCAGCCCCACCGTAGAAAGCAGGACGCCCTGAACACCCCCCTCGACGCCCGCTCCCCCCTCGTGTTCGACACACGCGAGCTGGGGCGACGTCCTGGTGCGATGAAGCGGCTGACCCGCGAGGTGGAGTCCCCCGGTGAGCTGGGGGTCGAGTTCGTCAAGGTGCCGGAAGGGGCCACGATCGAGCTCGACCTGAGGCTGGAGTCGGTCATGGAGGGGGTGCTCGTCACGGGCACCGCCCGTGCGCCGCTGACGGGGGAGTGCGTAAGGTGTCTGGAGCCGCTCGACCAACGCGTCGAAGCGGACTTCCAGGAGATGTTCTCCTATCCCGACGCCGACGAACGGGGCCGCCCGGTGGCGGAACCCGGCGAGGGCGAGGACGACGAGGAGACGTACCTCCTCGAGGGCGACCTGTTCGACCTCGAACCCGTGCTGCGTGACGCGGTGGTGCTCGCACTGCCGTTGCAGCCGGTGTGCCGCGCGGACTGCCCCGGCCTGTGCCCCGAGTGCGGGGCCAAGCTGGCGGACGAGCCCGACCACCGGCACGACGATGCCGTCGACATCCGGTGGGCGGCACTGCAGGATCTCGCCGAGACCATGAAGGACGGCGAGCAGGACAACGAGCCCCGCACCGACGGGGATGACTCACAGGAGAAGTAGCCGTGGCTGTTCCGAAGCGGAAGATGTCGCGCAGCAACACGCGCCACCGCCGGTCGCAGTGGAAGGCTGCGGTCCCGACCCTGGTGAAGTGCGAGCGCTGCCGCGAGCCCAAGCAGCAGCACATCGCGTGCCCGAGCTGCGGCACCTACAACAAGCGTCAGGTCCTCGAGGTCTGATCGGCGGGTGACAGGCTTCATGTCCCACGCCGGTACTCCGAAGAACACCGCTCCCGGCAAGGGAGGGGATTCCGCGGAGCTGGTGGACGCGGCCTCGTCCCACGCGGTTCTGGAAGGGCGGCTCGGCTACAAGCTGGAGTCCGCCCTTCTGGTGCGCGCGCTGACGCACCGCTCTTACGCGTACGAGAACGGCGGGCTGCCCACCAACGAGCGCCTGGAGTTCCTCGGCGACTCGGTCCTCGGCCTGGTCGTCACCGACACGCTCTACCGCATGCACCCGGACCTCCCGGAGGGCCAGCTCGCGAAGCTGCGGGCCGCGGTGGTCAACTCGCGGGCGCTGGCGGGCGTCGCCCGGGGTCTCGACCTCGGCGCCTTCATCCGTCTCGGCCGGGGCGAGGAGGGGACCGGCGGCCGTGACAAGGCCTCGATCCTCGCCGACACCCTGGAGGCGGTCATCGGTGCCGTCTACCTCGACCAGGAGCTGGAGGCGGCCTCCGAACTGGTGCACCGCCTCTTCGACCCGCTGATCGAGCGCTCCTCCAACCTGGGCGCCGGACTGGACTGGAAGACCAGCCTCCAGGAGCTGACGGCCGCCGAGGGTCTGGGTGTCCCCGAGTACCTGGTCTCCGAGACGGGCCCCGACCACGAGAAGACCTTCACGGCTGCTGCCCGCGTCGGTGGTGTCGCGTACGGCACCGGCACAGGACGCAGCAAGAAGGAAGCCGAGCAGCAGGCCGCGGAGGCCGCCTGGCGTGCCATCTCGGCCCGCGGCGAGGCCGCGGCCGTCGCCGGTGCGGAGGCCGGCAAGCCGGTGAAGGGCGCCGCGGAGCCGGCGAAGAGCGTCGGCCGGCCCGCCGAGGGCCAGGCGGCGCAGGACGGTGGCACCCCGGTGCCGGACGGCCAGCGCGGCGAGCCGAGCGAGGACACCACCGCTCCCCGCTGAGCGCGCCGGGCACCCTTGGCCGGGGTCGGCCGGGGCGCCGCTCGTATTCGACCGCACCACGAACCGCGCCACACGGCCGCTCCCGACCGGGGGCGGCCGTGAGGCGTTCCCGCCCCCGGTACAGCGGGGCCTACCGCCTGGAGGAGCCGTGCCCGAACTGCCGGAAGTCGAGGTCGTCCGCCGCGGCCTGGAGCGCTGGGTCAGCGGCCGTACGGTCACGGCCGCCGAGGTCCTCCATCCGCGCGCCATCCGCCGCCACGTCGCCGGGCCGCTGGACTTCACCGGCCGGCTCGCGGGCCGCCGCATCGGTGCGGCCATGCGGCGCGGTAAGTACCTGTGGCTGCCCGTCGACGACGGGGCGCACGCCGTCCTCGCGCACCTCGGGATGAGCGGCCAGCTCCTCGTCCAGCCCGCCACCGCCCCCGACGAACGGCATCTGCGGGTCAGGTTCACCTTCGAGGACACGGAAGGGGGTGAGCTGCGCTTCGTCGATCAGCGCACGTTCGGCGGGCTCTCGCTGCACCCGGCGTCCGAGGACGGCCTCCCCGACGTGATAGCGCACATCGCCCGCGATCCGCTCGACCCCGCGTTCGACCAGGACGCCCTCCACGCCGCCCTGCGCCGCCGCCGCACGACGATCAAGCGCGCCCTGCTCGACCAGTCCCTGATCAGCGGCGTCGGCAACATCTACGCCGACGAGGCGCTGTGGCGCGCCCGGCTGCACTACGACCGGCCCACCGCCACCCTGACCCGGGCGCAGACCACCGAACTGGTGGGGCACGTGAGGGACGTGATGACGGCCGCGCTGGCCGCGGGCGGCACCAGCTTCGACAGCCTCTACGTGAACGTCAACGGCCAGTCCGGCTACTTCGAGCGCTCCCTGGACGCCTACGGACGCCAGGACGAGCCCTGCCGCCGCTGCGGCACCCCGATGCGCCGCAGCGCGTGGATGAACCGCTCCAGCTACTTCTGCCCGCGCTGCCAGCGTGCACCGCGCCCGCGCCCGGCCCGCGCGTAGCCTCCGCGCGCCCGCCCCGCGCTACCGCGCAGCGGCCGGGCGGCTCCGGGTCAGAAGCCGAAGTCCTGTGTCCACCAGGGGCCGCCTTCGGCGAAGTGCGCGCCGACGCCCAGCGTCCGGTAGTCGCAGTTGAGGATGTTCGCGCGGTGGCCCGGGCTGCCCATCCAGGAGTCCATCACCGAGCGCGCGTTCGCCTGGCCGCGTGCGATGTTCTCGCCGCCCAGGTCGGTGATGCCCGCGGCCTCCGCGCGGTCCCAGGGGCTCTTGCCGTCGGGCGAGGTGTGGGAGAAGAAACCGCGCCGTGCCATGTCGGCGCTGTAGCCGCCGGCGAGCGCGGCCAGGTCTCCGTCGGCCTTCACGGGCCGGCAGCCGGCCTTGGCGCGCTCCTGGTTGACCAGGGCGAGCACCTCCTGCTCGGCTGCGGACTCCTGGTCGGCCGCCGCCGTGCTCCCGGCCGCCGTCTCGCTCCGCGCCGGGCCGCCGTCCCGCTCGCCGCGGGAGCCGCGTTCCCCGTCGCCGTCGGGGGCGGTCGCGGGGCGGGACGGGGYGGCCCGCGAGRSCGAGGA
>NZ_JASKYT010000159.1:0-16126 GCF_041028275.1 Streptomyces sp. PU-14G | reverse complement strand
GGCCGGGCGGACGCGCCGAGCGCCCCCACGCCGCCGGAGCCCCCACCCCCAGGAGTCGSCGGATGAACTCCCCTGCCAGCCACCGTCCCCACGCGCCGGTCACCTACCGCCACGACGGTCTCGTCTGCACCGACCACACCCTCGACGCCCCTCTGGACCACTCCGATCCCGACGGCCCGACGCTCACGCTCTTCGCCCGCGAGGTCACCGCCGCCGGCCGCGCACACGAGGACCTGCCGCGGCTGCTGTGGCTGCAGGGCGGGCCGGGCGGACGCGCCGAGCGCCCCCACGCCGCCGGAGCGTGGCTGCGGCGCGCGCTTGAGGACTACCGGGTCGTGCTCATGGACCAGCGGGGCACGGGCCGCAGCACCCCCGCGGACCGACGCACTCTCGCCGGGTTCCCCAACGCCGAGGCGACCGCCGGCTACCTGGCGCACTTCCGCGCGGACTCCATCGTCCGCGACGCCGAACTGCTCCGCGCGCACCTCGCGGGCGGGAGCCCGCACGGCGCCCCGCCGTGGACCGTGCTCGGCCAGAGCTTCGGCGGCTTCTGCGCCCTCACCTATCTGAGCCTGGCCCCCGAAGGCCTGGCCCAGGTCCTGGTCACCGGGGGCCTGCCCACCCTCACCGGGCACGCCGACGACGTCTACCGCGCCGCCTACGCTCGCACCCTCGCCCACAACGAGCGGTACTTCACCCGCTACCCCGGCGACCAGGCGCTCGCCGACGCCGTCGCCGCGCATCTGGAGGGCTGCGATGTCCGCATGCCCTCTGGTGAACGGCTGAGCGTGCGCCGCTTCCAGACGCTGGGCCTCACCTTCGGTACCGCCGCGAAGTTCGACAGCCTGCACTACCTGCTGGAGACCGCGTTCGTCCAAGGACCGCGGGGGCCGGAGCTGTCGGATGTCTTTCTGCGCGGCGCGGACGCGGTGCTCTCCTTCGCCGAACGGCCCCTCTACGCGCTGCTGCACGAGCCGATCTACGCCCAGGGCGGCCGGTCGACAGCATGGTCGGCGCACCGGATCCGCGAGGAGTTCCCCGCCTTCGACGCCACCGGGATCGCGGACGGCGGCGCCGGGCCGCTCCGCTTCACCGGCGAGATGATCTATCCCTGGCAGTTCGAGGAGGACCCCGCGCTGGTGCCGCTGCGCGAGACCGCCGAGGTACTGGCCCGGCGCACCGACTGGCCCGCTCTGTACGACCTGGACCGGCTGGCGGCCAACGAGGTGCCGGTCGCCGCGGCCGTCTACTACGACGACATGTTCGTCGACCGGGAGCAGGCCCTGGAGACGGCCTCGCTGGTGCGCGGGCTGCGGCCGTGGATCACCAACACGCACGCCCACGACGGCGTCCGCGCCGATCCCGCCGTCCTGGACCGCCTGTTGTCCATGGCCCGCGGCGTACTCTGAACGACCGCTCCGGGCACGGGCACGCGCAGGTGCGGTGCGCGCCCGTGCCCGGAGGACGGCCGGCCGACCGGCCGGCAGCGGGACGGGTCACCCGAAGGGCGTCAGGGTGAGCGTCATCTCCTTCACCCCGCCGTCCTCGATGTAGGAGGCGAAGCCGCCCACGTCGTCGAAGGCGAAACCGTAGGCCTTGCCGTCCTCGGTGGCGGCGTGCATGGCCTTGGCGTAGTGGTGGGTGAGGTCCCCCTGGTAGAAGGCGGCCGGGTCGGTCGTGGGCTGGTCGGCCGTCGACAGCAGAGTGGTGCGGTTGAAGGCGGCGCCCAGGATGGCGGCGACCGGCCCTGTGGTGCCGTCGTTGGGCGCGGCCAGGGCGCCGTCGCAGAACAGGACGTCCTTGGTGGTCGGCTTGGAGAACGAGACGGAGGCCGGCCCCGTGAAGGACAGCGTCTCGCCCGCAACGCGGCCGGTGAAGTCGCCCGCGTTGGTGGTCACCTTCAGGTCCTTGCCCTGGTAGGCGGACCAGACCTCGTCGATGTAGGACGCGAAGTAGTCGTCGGCGAACAGGCCGGCGCCGATGCCGTGCCCGGGCGCGATGACACGCTTGTCGTCGATGACGAGCCGGGAGAACGCCTCGACGCTCTTGACCTGGTCGAAGATGCCGGCCCGCGCGCCGGGCTTGAGCGTGCCGGTCGTCTGTTCCGAGGCGCCCTTGAGCCCGATGGCCAGCGGCACGCTGAACATGTCCACCATGGTGGTGTTGCAGTACATGGCGCCGCCCTTGAAGGTGAACTCGGCGCAGTCGTGCACGATCGGGTAGTTCGGATCGGATTCGACCCAGGCGGCGGGGTAGGCCAGGGCTGCGCCCTGCTCGGTGCCGACGGCCTTGAACTTCAGCTTCTCGCCGCAGGAGACGTAGATCCGGCCGGACATCTCGGGCAGCTGCACGGTCGTCTCGGTGCCGGACAGCGAGATGGCGTAGTCGGTGTAGCCGTCAGGGCCGTTGTCGGAGAGCTGCACCTGCCGCAGCTCGCCCTCGGGGGTGACGTAGCACTGGTTGGTGCCGTCGTTGCCCACGATGTAGAGGTGGATCGACGCGTTGTCGTAGGCACCGCTGTTGTTGACGATTTTCAGCGGCAGGCCGGCCGCCTTCGGCTGCGAAGGGCTGCCGGCGCTCGCCTGCTGGGCTATGAGCGCTCCTGCGGGTACGGCGAGTGCGGTCGCTGCGGCGCTGCGCAGCAGTACGCGTCGGCTGAAGGGGGACACGGGATCGAACCTCCGGTGTTCGCGACGGGCACCCGGCCGACGGGCGGTAACCCGTCGGACATGGTGGTGTAGGTGCGGGTTGCCTGCCGGGCCGGGCCGTGCCGGCGGGTGCCGTCCGCGTCGCGGCCTGGCAGGTCGGCGTGACGTCGCGCGCTCGCGGACCGCCGGTTCGCGGACCGCGCCGCCGCTCCCGGGCGCCCCGGAGCCGGTGCCCCGTCGGTGGGCACACGTGTGGCCGTCGTCATGACATGCGCTCCTCTTCGGTGGGGGGTGATGAGCGCTCTCACGTCACGGAAAAGCACCGTGTCCGAAGGTATGGACCAGCGTCAAGAGGCAGACGGATATTCGTTTTGATCTCGCCTCGGATTGAACCGAACGCGGTCGGCAGCCGTAATGAGACCTGCCCGCCGGGGATTTGGGCGGGGCCGGCGGAGCCCCCGCTCCGCCGGCCGGAGCACGTCAGTCGGGGCGTTCCGCGCTGCCCGCCGCGACTGCGTCGGCCAATCCCGCCGGCAACGGGGACCGGTGCAGGATGCCGAGCGTCCGGGTGGCGCGGGTGAGAGCGACATAGAGATCACTCGTGACGAACTCGGCGGGCTCGACGACCAGGACCCGGTCGAATTCCAGACCCTTTGCTTGGCGCGGCGCGAGCAGGACGAGGTGCTGGGTCAGGTCAGGCTCGGCGCCCGCCACGACCCCCGGGAGGAGGGCGGCCAGATCATCGTGCAGTCGCCGGGGCGCGATGAGCGCCAGGCGGCCCTCCTGCGGGGCCTCGGTGGCCGCTGCCTCGGCAGCGGCCACCGCCAGGTCGCCGGACACCTGCCTGATCCACGGCCGGGCGCCCTCGGAGCGGACCGAGGAGGGCGGCGCGAAACCGGGCCGCTCGGCGGCCACGACGGCGGCGGCGAGTTCCATCACCTCGCTCGGCGTGCGGTAGTTGACGTCGAGCCGGGTGTGTTCCCAGCGGTCCTGGACGTAGGGGGCGAGGATGTCCTCCCAGGAGCCGACCCCGGACTCCTCGGAGGTCTGCGCGGGGTCGCCGACGAGGGTCATGGAACGCGAGGGGCAGCGCCGCATCAGCAGCCGCCACGCCATCGGGGAGAGCTCCTGCGCCTCGTCGACGATGACGTGTCCGAAGGCCCAGGTCCGGTCGGCGGCGGCGCGTTCGGCCGCCGTGCGGTGGTCGGCCTCCTCGTGGCGCTCGGCCATGCGCTCGGCGTCGATGATGTCGTGCGCGGCGAGGACCTCCGACTCGGTGTCCTCGAACTCGAACGACTCGGAGCCCCGGGCGACCTCCAGGACGCCCTGCGCGTACGCGATGCGCTCCTGGCGTTCGGCCTCCGCGGCGGCCTGCCTGGCGCTGTCGTCCTCGCCGAGGAGTTCGGCGGCCTCGTCCAGCAGCGGCACGTCCGCCGGGGTCCAGTCGGCGGGCGAGGCGTGGGGCCTGCGGACGGCCGCGGCGTCCTCGTCGGACAGGCGGGTGGGTTCTGACAGGTAGTCGGCGACGAACTCCTCGGGGCTGAGGTCGGGCCACAACTGGGCGATCGCCGCGTGCACGTCGGGGTTGGCGGCGACGGTCTTGCCGAGCTGGGCGATGTCGTCCGGGCCCAGGAGGTTGGGGCCGCCGTAGGGGTCGGCCCCGATGCGTTCGACAAGCTGCGCCGTGAGCGCGTCGACGACGCGGAAGGCGAAGTGCGGCCGGGCCAGGTTGTGCGGGAGCCCGGTGGCGCGTGCGGTCTCGCGGGCCTCGTCGGCGATCTGCCAGTCGAGGACCAGATCGCCGTCGTCGTTCGGGATGAGCAGCGGCTCGCCCGGCTCGGGCACCTGCTGCCGGTCGCGGACGGCCAGCCGCAGGATCTCCGCCGTCTCGGCGCGGCCCTTGACCTCGGCGGCGTGCGCGCTGTCCGCGCCGCGTGCCTCGATGCCGGGGAACAGCTCACCGAGCGTCGCCAGCAGCACGCCCGTCTCGCCGAGCGAGGGCAGCACCTCACCGATGTAGGCGAGGAAGGCCGGGTTCGGGCCGACGACCAGCACGGCCCGCCTGGCGAGGAGCTCGCGGTGCTCGTAGAGCAGGAACGCGGCACGGTGCAGCGCCACGGCGGTCTTGCCGGTGCCGGGACCTCCCTCCACCACGAGGACGCCGCGGTGCGACGCGCGGATGATGCGGTCCTGCTCGGCCTGGATGGTGCGCACGATGTCGGACATGCGCCCGGTCCGGGCGGCGTTCAGGGAGGCGAGGAGGACGGTGTCGCCGCTGGGGTCCTCGTGCCCGGTGCGTGCGGTGTCGCCCAGGTCGAGGATCTCGTCGTGCAGCTCCGTGACGGTGCGGCCCTGCGTGGTGATGTGGCGCCTGCGGCGCAGGCCCATCGGGGTGTGCCCGGTGGCCAGGTAGAAGGGCCGGGCCGCGGGTGCGCGCCAGTCGAGGAGAATCGGGGTGCGCTCGGGGTCCTCCTCCTCGTCCTCGCGGAGGCCGATGCGGCCGATGTGATGCGCGGCGTCGTCCGCGAGATCGATACGGCCGAAGCACAGCGAGCCGTCGACGGAGTTCAGCGCGGCCAGCGACCTGGTGCGTTCCGCCAGGCGCACGTCCCGTTCGACGCGCCCCTGTTTGGTGTTGCCGTCCGGCACCTGCGCCTGGACGACCGCCGACTCGGCCCACCGGCGCAGTGCGTCGACACGCGCGTAAAGGTGGTCGACGTATTCCTGCTCGCTCCGCAATTCGACGCTTTCCCGGTTTGACAAATCGGCTCCCTGCCCGTTATGCTGGCTCTATTGATGGGCCCCGTTCGGGGCCTTTTTCTGTGGAGACACAGAAACATCCAATGTAGCTCGGGAAATCCCCGGTCGCAATTCTGCGACCGGGGATTTCCTGTGCCGGGCGGGGCGCTGCCGCTACGCCTGGGAGAACCGCAGGGTCACCAGCTCGAAGGGCCCGAGCGCCGCTTCCACCGAGCCGTCCTCGGTGGTGGTCACCGCTTCGCTCCCGGCGGACAGCGGTCGCTCCAGCAGATCGCAGGCCGCCACGCTCGCGTAGGCGAACCCGGGCGTCAGGCGGACCGGTGCGCGTCCGCCGTGCGACTCGTGGAAGCGCACCACCACGTCGCCGCTCGCGTCGTCGGCGAGCTTGACCGCGCTGAGGACCACCGCCTCGTTGTCGACGGCCACCAGTGGTGCCACCCCTGCCGTGCCCTCGGTCTCCCGCACGGGCATGTTGATGTGCCAGCCCTCACGTACCGCGTCCCCGATTCCGGCGCCGGGGAGCAGCGCGTAGCGGAAGCGGTGCACCCCCTGGTCGGTGTGCGGGTCGGGGAACCGGGGCGCGCGCAGCAGCGAGAGGCGCACGGTCGTCGTGGTGCCGCCCGCCCCCGAGGTGGCCTCCCCCGCAGCACGCGCGCCGCGGGTGACGTCGTGCCCGTAGGTGGAGTCGGTCACCAGCGCGGCGCCCCATCCCGGCTCCTCCAGGTGGAGGAAGCGGTGGTTGCAGGCCTCGAACTTGGCGGCGTCCCAGCTGGTGTTGGTGTGGGTGGGCCGGTGGAAGTGGCCGAACTGGGTCTCGGAGGCGTACCGGTCGGTGTGCAGGTCGAGGGGGAAGGCCGCCTTGAGGAACTTCTCCGTCTCGTGCCAGTCGACCTCGGTGTCGATGTCGAGCCGCTTGGCACCGGCGGCCAGGGTGAGTACCTGCGTCGCGGACGAGGCACCGAAGGAGCGGGTGACCCGCACCGAGGCCGCGGCGGGCCGTCCGGCCCGCGCCGGCTCCTCGGCCAGCGCGACCTCGTCGGCGTCGGTGAGGTCGGTGACGGTGTTGCGGTAGAACGCGTCCACGTCCCAGGCGTCCCACATGTTCGGGAAGTCGGGGTGGAGCTGGAGGAGGTTCGCGGCCTGCCCGGGGGCGACGGTTTCCCTGCGGGCGGCCAGGTCGTACGCGGAGACGACGAGTCCGCGCTCGTCGATCTCCACCCGGAGCAGCCCGTTGTCGAGGGTGAAGCCGCCGCCCTCGCGGGCGGTGGCGGCCACGGCGCCCTCGGGGACGGCGAGCGGTGCCGCGCCGCCTGCGGGCACACCGCCGCGGGCGTGCGGGGAGGCGTTGAAGGCGACACGGGTGCCCTCGCCTGGCCCGCCCGCGGTGAGGGCCCGCTGTGCGGCGTCGATGAGGTCGGTCAGTTCCGCGGCGACCCGCGCGTACGTCTCCTCCGCCTCGCGGTGCACCCAGGCGATGGAGGAGCCGGGCAGGATGTCGTGGAACTGGTGCAGCAGCACCGTCTTCCAGATCCGGTCGAGCTGGTCGTACGGGTAGGGGTGTCCTGCCCGCACGGCAGCGGTGGCCGCCCACAGCTCGGCCTCGCGCAGCAGGTGTTCGCTGCGGCGGTTGCCCTGCTTGGTCTTGGCCTGGCTGGTGAGGGTGGCGCGGTGCAGCTCCAGGTACAGCTCACCCGCCCACACCGGCGGGTCGGGGTACTCGGCCTCGGCCTTGGCGAAGAAGGCGGCGGGGCTCTCCCACTCGACGGTGGCCGAGCCCTCCAGGTTCCGCATCCGCGCGGCCTTGGCGACCATCTCGCGGGTGGTGCCGCCACCGCCGTCGCCCCAGCCCGTGGGCGCCAGCGAGCGGGTGGCGCGGCCCTTGTCCTTGAAGTTGCGGGCCGCGTGGGCGATCTCCGAGCCCTTCATGGAGCAGTTGTAGGTGTCCACGGGCGGGAAGTGGGTGAAGATCCGGGTGCCGTCGATGCCCTCCCAGTTGAACGTGTGGTGCGGGAAGGAGTTGATCTGGCTCCAGGAGATCTTCTGGGTGAGCAGCCACTTGGCGCCCGCCGCCTTGATGATCTGCGGAAGTCCTGCGGCGAACCCGAAGGTGTCGGGCAGCCACGCCTCGTCGTTCTCGATGCCGAACTCGTCCAGGAAGAACCGCTTCCCGTGCACGAACTGGCGGGCCATCGCCTCGGAGCCCGGCATGTTGGTGTCGGACTCGACCCACATGCCGCCAGCCGGAACGAACCGGCCCTCGGCAACCGCCTCCTTGACCTTCGCGTAGACCTCGGGCCTGTGCTCCTTGATCCAGGCGTACTGCTGAGCCTGCGACATGGCGTAGACGAAGTCCGGCTCGTCCTCCAGCAGCGCCGTCATGTTGGAGGTGGTACGGGCCACCTTGCGCACCGTCTCGCGCAGCGGCCACAGCCAGGCGGAGTCGATGTGTGCGTGGCCGACGGCGGTGATGCGGTGCGCCGAGGCGCGGGCGGGGGCGCTGAGGACGTCGGTGAGGCAGGCGCGTGCCGCGGCGGCGGTGCCCGCGATGTCCTGCAGGTCGAGGGCGTCCAGGGCGCGGTCGAGCGCGCGCAGGATCTCCCAGCGCCTGGCGCCGTCGGCGGGCAGCTCCCGCATCAGCTCGTCCAGCACCTCCAGGTCCATCACCAGGTTCCAGACGTCTTCCTCGAAGACGGCCAGGTCCATGCGGGCCAGCCGGTACTGGGGCTCGCTGCCGGCGGTGTCCTTGTCGCCCAGGTCGGTGGGGAGGAAGGGGTGGTAGTCGAGGATCACCGGGTTGGAGGCGGCCTCGATGTGCAGGTCGACCGATTCGCCGCCCGCCGCGCTGTCGGCGACGCGCACCCACTGGTTGCGCGGGTTGAGGCCCTTCACCGGCGAGCCGTCGGGGCGGTAGACCAGGCCCTCGCACTGGAAGCCCGGCATGTTCTCGTCGAAGCCGAGGTCGAGGACGGCCTCGACGGTGCGGCCCGCCCAGTCGGCCGGCACACTGCCGGTCACCCGGAACCAGCTGGTGCCCCAGGGCGCGCCCCACTTGTCCCCCACGGCGACCGGGGAGTGCGGCGCCGCCAGCCCCTCTGCGACGGGGACCGGCTCGCCCGGCGCGTGCCAGACCGTCACCTGGAGCGGGACGGAGGAGGAGTGGACGGCGGGGCGGACGCGTTCGTCGAGTACCCGCTTGAGGCGGCCTTCGGTCAGTGCGCGGTCGTCGTGCATGAGTGCTGCTCTCCGTAGGGGTTTCCGGTCGGGCTTACCAAGGGTGGCTGGTGGAGGCGGAGGAAGACGAGTGGGTGTACAGCTCCCCTACGGTGTGCAGGGTGAAGCGGGCGGCCTTCTCGCCCTGTTCGGGGCGGAGTCCGGATACGAAGAAGGCGTGCTGGCAGGTGGCGCCGGCGAAGCGCCGGGTGCCGTCGGGCAGCAGGCGGTGCAGCGCGTAGTGGCGCACCTCTCCCGAGGCGGGCTGCCAGGCCAGGCGCAGCGCGGTGGTGCCGTCACCGTCCGGGGTGGCGTCGGTGACGTGCAGCGCGCGGGGCGGCGCGGGAGGCGCCTGGTGCCCGTCGCGCACGGCGAGAGCGCCCAGCCGCCAGTTGGTCTCGGGGGCCGGTCCGCCGGTTGTCCCGCGCTCGGGGGTGATCCGTACGCCCAGCGTCCTGACGGTGTGTCCGCCGGGTGCGGGCAGGTGGGGGCCGAGGCGTACGGTCGCGGTGACCCAGCCCGCGCCGTCGGGCCTCGCGGTGCCCGCGGGCAGGTATGTGAAGGGCACCGGAGCGCCGGGGCGCTCGGGTTCCGCGAGGGCGACAGCCAGTTCCACGCCGACGCCCGCGGAGCCGTCGGCGGCGCGGTAGGTGAGCGAGACGGTGGTGTGCGGGCCGGCGGGCAGCCGGGTGGAGTACAGCTCGATCGTCACGGGTGCGTCGAGCCGGCCCGCGACCAGCAGGCTGCTGCCGCCGTGCCAGGCGTCGGCGAAGTCGAAGGAGACCCGCGGCCGGGTGCCTTCTGTGGTCAGCGCCCAGCGCCGGGCCGGCAGCCGGTCCTGTAGGCCGAGATGGTTCCACTGCGCTTCGGAGGTCACCCGGCCCTCCTCGTACCAGCGCAGTCCGTGGCCGGTGTTGAAGGTGGTGGCGAAGGGGACGGCGTCGAGGGTGGAGCGGTCGGCGACCACGGCCGCCGGTGCCCGCCAGCCGCCGCCCGGGCGGCCGGGCCGGGTGGGGTCGAGCGACGTGCCGGTCCAGAAGCGGTCGTCGGCGGCGTGGAAGCGCTCGGGGGTGCGCTCCTTCTCCGACAGATGGGTGAGGGTCCACTCGGGCCGGTAGAAGCCGTAGCTGACGGTGTGGGGCCTGTCGGTGGGGACGATGGCGTCCCAGTCGACGTCGGCGTCCCAGCCGTCCTGTTCGACGTTGACGCCCGCCTGGAGCGCGTAGCGGTCGCGGCCGAGGTCTTCGGCGAACCGGCCGGAGGAGGCGAGACTGTCCGGGGTCCAGCGGAAGTCGAGGAACATCGCGTCGCTGACCTTGCCCCGCGCGTCGTGGAAGAAGTCGCGGTTGGCCTCGTTCAGCGCGCCCTGCCAGCCCACCTCGCCCTCGCGGGTGAGCGCGTCGTACCAGGTCAGGCGCAGGCCGTGGGCGTCGCAGAGGGCTCGCATCCGGCGCAGGAAGCCGTGCATGTGTCCGGCGAGTTCCGCGTCGCCGCCCTCGGTCTCGGCGTTGACGAACCAGCCGTCGAAACCGTGGGCGACGGCCACCTGGGCCAGCCGTTCCGCCAGCGGGTAGCCACCCGAGGCGTCCCGCTGCACGAGGTCGCGGGTCCAGCGCAGCGTTCCGCCGTGTCCGACGGGCGGCAGGAAGACGGTGCCGAGGACGGGCACACCGTTGCGGTGGGCGGCGTCCACGACCGGGGCGTTCGGCGCGACGATCAGCCCCTCCCCCGCCGAGCCTCCCCAGAAGACCAGCTCCTCCAGGTACGCCCACTGGGTGAGGGCGTAGTAGTCGGCGCTGTCCCCGCCCTGCGCCGGGTTGCCCGCCGTGTGGTCGAAGGCGACCAGCGCGCCGATGCGGGCCTGCTCCGCCCTGGCCGTGGTGTTGGCGGCGACGGGTGCGAAGCGCCGGGCCAGCGGGACGGAAGCCTTGTTGAAGGGGAGATCCTTGTCCGCCTCGGGGCGCCAGTCCTTCAGGCTCCGCCACACGACGCCCTCGCCGGGTGAGCCCGAGGGGAGCGTGTCGGGGAACCAGTAGGAGGCGTGGGGCTGTCCGGCTCCGCTGCCCGCGGTGCCGGCGCGGGCGGCGGCACGCCCCGAAGCGGCCTGCCCGGAGGCGGGGACGGTGAGCGGACCGAGGAGGGCGGCTGCGGCCGTCGTGGCCGAGCCGAGGACCGTGCGGCGTCTCATGTCTGCTCCTCGATGGTCCGTGCGGCGGCCTGCTCGACGGTGACCAGGTCGGTGATGCCGCGAGCGGTCAGGTGTGCGGTGTCGCGGGACCGTTCCGCCAGGACGACGGCGGGACGCACACCCGCCGCGGTCAGCCGGGCGAACGCCTCGAAGAACGAGCCGCCGGGTGCGCACACGGACCTGCCGGGCCGGGCGCCGTCCGTGTCGACGATCCCTGCCGGCCCCTCGGGATGCTTCCCCTCCGGCCCCTCCGGGTGCGCGTCGAGCACGAGAGCTGTGGTGCGCGGTGCGGGCGGGCGCGGGGCCGTCCGGTACTCCCGTACGGCCTCGGCCAGTGCGCGCGCCGCCGGCTTGGGCTGCTGGTCCTCGGTGAACAGGCCGAGGGAGTATTCGAGTTCGGGGAAGTCGGCCAGGCCGCGGGGGACGTCGTGGGAACACCACCAGGTGACGCCCCACACGTCCTGGCAGTCGAGTGCCGCATCCACGGTGGCCCGGGTGAAGGCGGCGGCGTGCTCGGCGGGGATGTGCGGCGCGGGCGCTCCCACTTCCTGAAGCCACACGGCCCTGTGCGGTTCTTCGGCCCACGCCTTGGACAGCTCGATCAGGTAGGCGGCGTGGTGTTCGGTGGCGGTACCCGCGTGGCCGTGCCGCTGCGCGGTGCCGTTGAAGACCCACGAGTGGACGGCGGTCGCGGCGCCGAGGCGGGCGGCGTGCGCGGGGGTGAAGGGGTGCCCGTCCAGGTACCAGGCCGCGTCGTACTCGGCGTGCAGGTGCCACTTGTCGGGGGCGCCCTGGCGGCAGGCCCGCAACATCCGTCGCAGCCACTGTTCGGCCTGGTCCTGGGTGATGTGGTCGGGGTCGGGGTGCGGGTCGCCGGAGAACTGGTTGATCTCGTTGCCCACCGTCATGCCGAGGAAGTTGGGCCGGTCGGCGAGGGCGGCGGCGAGGGTGCGCAGATAGGTGGCCTCGCCCTCGACGACGTCCGGGTCGGTGAAGAGGTTGCGGCGGTGCCAGGTACCGGTCCACGCGGGCAGGAAGTCGAAGCTGGACAGGTGGCCTTGCAGCCCGTCCACGTTGACGTCGAGGCCGCGCTCACCGGCGGCGTCGACGAGCCGCACCAGCTGCTCGACGGCGCGGGGCCGCACGACGGCGCGGTTGGGCTGGAAGAGCGGCCACAGAGGGAAGACGCGGATGTGGTCGAGGCCGAGGGAGGCGATGGCGTCGAGGTCGGTGCGCACCACGTCCAGGTCGAAGTCGAGCCAGTGGTGGAACCAGTCGCGGGACGGGGTGTAGTTGACTCCGAAGCGCGGAGTGGCCGAGGGCGTGGGGGCGGGGGTGGTGGTCATCGTGGAGTGCTGTTCCTGGGGGTAGACGGCGGCGTTTCGCGGTGCGGGGGCTCTCAGCCCTTCACGGCGCCCTCGCCGACGCCGCGGAAGAAGTAGCGCTGGAGGCAGGCGAACATCACGATCAGCGGCAGTACGGCGATGATGGTGCCGGCCGCCACGAGCCGCTGGTCGTCGGCGAAGGTGCCGTGCAGGTAGTTGAGGCCGACGGTGAGGGTGAAGTTGGCGGGGTCGCTGAGCACGATCAAGGGCCACAGGAAGTCGTCCCAGGCGGCCATGAAGGCGAAGATCGCCACGACGGCCAGCGTGCCCTTGACGGAGGGCAGCGCGATCCGCACGAACCGCTGCCACACGTTGGCGCCGTCCACGAGGGCGGCCTCCTCCACCTCGTACGGCAGGTGCGAGAACGCGTTGCGCATCAGCAGCACGTTCATGGCGCCGACGGCGCCGGGCAGCAGCACCCCCAGCAGGGTGTTGTTCAGGTGGAGCGCCCGTGCCATGGTGAACTGGGCGATGATGATGCTCTCGAGCGGGACGAGCATCGCCATCACGAAGACGACCACGGCGACACCGCGTCCGCGGAAGCGGAGCCGGGCGAGCGCGTAGCCCGCCAGGGACGCGCCGACGAGGTTGGTCAGGACGCTGGCGACGGCCACGATGAGCGAGTTGAGCGCGTAGTCCCACACCGGGATGATCTCGGCGACGCCCGCGTAGTTGCCGAGAGTGGCGTCGGAGGGCAGCAGCTTCGGCGGGTAGCTGTAGATGTCCTCGCCGGGCCCCTTGAGCGAGGTGGACAGCTGCCACAGGAAGGGGCCGACCATGACGGCGAACACCACCACCAGCAGCAGGTAGCGCAGCGCGGTCTGCCACCCGGGAGGCCGCCTGCCCTCCTCCTCGACCGGTCTCCGGACGCGGCGGGTGCCCGCACTGCCCCTGCGGCGCGCGGCTCCGGGCCCCGCCTTCTCGGCGTCCGTCTCGGCGTCCGTTCCGGTGGGCGGCACCGGATGCGCGGTGACGGCTCCCATTACGCGTCCTCCTTCCGGTTGGCCCGCAGCACCAGCAGCATCAGGCCGAGCGTGATGACGAAGACGACGACGGAGAGCGCCGAGGCGTACCCCACGCGTCCGTTGAGTCCGGTACCGACCTGCTGCACGAGCTGCACCAGGGTGGTGTCCTCGCCCGCGGGGCCGCCGTTCTCCCCCGCGAGGAGGTAGACCTCGGAGAAGACCTTGAAGGCACTGACCGAGGAGAGCGCGCCGACCAGCACCATGGTGCTGCGCAGAGCGGGGACGGTGACGCTGAGGAAGCGGCGGACGGGCCCCGCGCCGTCGACGGCGGCGGCCTCGTGGAGTTCCCTGGGTACGTTGTTCAGCACCGCCAGGTAAATGATCATGTAGTAGCCGAGGCCCTTCCAGACCGTCAGCAGCATCGCGCTCAGCAGGATCAGCGTCGAGTCGCTGAGGAAGCCCACCGGGCTCGCACCCAGTGCTTCGAGAATGCCGTTGACCAGCCCGCGGTCGTCCAGCATCCAGGACCAGATCAGCCCCACGACCACCACGGAGGCGACGACGGGTGTGTAGAAAGCCGCCCGGAAGAAGGCGATTCCGGGAATGTGACGCCTCACGAGCATCGCGAGCAGCAGTGGCAGCAGCACCAGCAGCGGAACGGTCACCAGCACGTACAGGCAGCTGTTGCGCAGCCCCGTCCAGAACATCTCGTCGTGCAGCAGCTGCCGGAAGTTGGCGAGCCCGACGAAGGATCCTGGCACCAGCGTCCGGTTGTCCGTGAAGGAATTTCCCACGGTGAGCAGGAAGGGAGCGAGGCTGAAGGCGGTGACGGCCAGCAGACCGGGCGCGAGGAACAGCCACGGGCTGGTGGGCAGGTGTCTGCGCACGCGCCGGGGCGCCGTCTTGGGCGCTGTGCCGGGTGGTGCGGTGGTGGCTGACGTCATTCCGGTTCCTGGTCCTTCGATCGGCTCGTCTCGTCTCGTCGCGCCCCGGCTCGGCCCGGTGCGGTGCGGACTCACGCCCCGCCGCCGCGCGGCCGGATCACGCGCCTCAGCCGAGTTTCAGCAGGCGGTTGCATTCCTCGGCGGCGCGGTGCAGTGCTTCCTCGGGCGGCTCGTCACCGCGCAGCGCCCGGGTGACGGCGTTCTGCAGCACCGTCTTCATGTCGTCGCTCAGCAGCACCGGGGTGTAGTTGACGGCCTTCTCCAGCGACTTGGCGGAGGCGACGCGCACGCGTGTCTTGTCGGTGCCGTCCTGCTCGGTGAAGAACTTCTCGTCCAGCGCCCCCTTGGTGCTGGGGAAGACGGTGGTCTCGTGGGCGAACGCCATCTGGTTCCGGGCGTTGGTCACGAAGTGCGCGAAGGCGACGGACGTGGCCTTGTTGTCACCCGCCGCGTTGACCATCAGACCCTGCACGTACATGTTGGGATGCCCGGTGTTGTTCGGCGCGTCGGTGATACCGATGTGCTCGTAGAGACTCGGTGCGTCCTTCTTGAACTTGTCGAGGTCCAGGGCGCTGCCGGGGTTCATGGCCACGGACTGCTGCATGAACTTCCGCCCGGCCTGCTCGGGCGTGGAGGTGAACGCCTGCGAGTCCAGGGCCCCGGCCCGGTAGAGCTTCCGGTAGCGCTTCAGCAGTTCGACGCCCTTGGGCTCGTCGAAGGTGAAGGCGGTGCCCGAGGAGTTCATCACCCGCACGCCGTAGCGCCCGAAGTCCTCGATGGTGGGCACGTTGGCCAGCGTCGCGATCTTGCCCCCGCTGCGTTCGGCCATCGTCAGCGCGGCGTCGAAGAGTTCGTCGTAGGTCCGCGGCGGGTCATCAGGGTCGAGTCCGGCCTTCTCGAAGAGACGTTTGTTGTAGAAGAGCGGCCCGGTGTTGAGGTACCAGGGGAAGGCGTAGGTGCCCTTCATGCCCGGTATCTTCGTGCTGTTCCACGCGGCCGGCAGGTACTCGTCCCGGTACTGCGGGGCCGCGCTGTCGAGATCGAGCGCCAGGTGGGCCTTCGCCAGCGGGGCGGCGAGATCGGGTGAGACGTTCACGACGTCGGGCAGGGTGCCGCCCGCGGCGTCCGCACTGATCTTGTCCGCGTAGCCCTCCGCCGGCTGGTCGACCCACTTCACGTGCGTGCCCGGGTACTTCTTCTCGAACGTGTCGATCAGTTTCTCGAAGTAGCCCCGGTAGGCGGCCCGCAGGCTCCAGGTCTGGAAGGTGATCGTCCCGCGCACCTCGCCCTCGGCGCTTGTGGTGTCCACGTTCTGCGTCCCCACGGTGCACGCGGAGAGGGCGAGGGCACCCACGAGGGCGAGGGCGGCTGCGCGGGAACTGCGCACGGCTTCGCGGGACTTGCGCACGACGAACAGCTCTCCTTCGAGCGGGACGGGAAGACGCCGCGGAGCGGCCGGCGCCCGGCGGTGCGAGCGGACACGGGGCCCCCGGCGAGACGGCGCTGACATCGATGTCAGGCGTCGGCGCCGGGAAATAAGCTGCATTGCCGCGACGGGAAAGTCAATAGCTCCCCGAAAAGGCGTCCTTCGCCAGGCCGTGAAGCATGCCGCGGGCCCGGGGTGGCTCTTGCGCCCAGGAGCTAATGCGCTTTAGCTTGTGTGTGCTTAAGCGGTTTAGTGGTGACCTCGCGGTCGCCGGCCGCCAGGACAGGACCGGCAGGCCGGCAGACCCGCAGACCCGCAGACCGGCAGAGCCTCTGGCGGGGCGGACGCGTGCCACCCTCCGGGGTCCTCCCCGCCGGGGTTGTTCGCGGCCCGGCACGCTACGGCGGGTGGGGTGTGGCCGGGCCTGGGCTGTGGCCGGGCTGTTGCGGTTAGGCCTGGGTTGCGGCCGGTTCCAGGGCGGGCCGGGCCTGGGGTGCGGCCGGTTCCAAGGCAGGCGGGGCGGGGCTGGGTTGCGGCCGAGTCGCGAACCGAGGAACGACGGGCGGCAAGCTGCGGACAGCGGGCGATTGCTGCCAGGAT
>NZ_JASKYT010000158.1:0-14455 GCF_041028275.1 Streptomyces sp. PU-14G | reverse complement strand
GGGTGGGACCACAGCGAGCAGGCGTACGCCATCGACGCCTACCTCGCCGCTCACCAGGAGCTGACAGGAGAGGAACTGGCGCCGTTCCTCGCGGGGCTGCTGGAGCTCCAACCGTGGCTGGACCAGTGGCACGACGAGTTCGATGCCACGTTCGGCGCCTCGCCGGCCGCCTTCTTCCGAGGCGACCGCCAAATGGCACAGGGTGGGAACGGCCTGTCGGACGACGACCTACGCGCGTGGCGCCCGGCCCCCGCCACACGCGGGCGTCGCCCCGCAAAGAAGTAGTAGGGCAACGGCTCTCTGTTCCGCTGCCTCCAGCGGGACAGAGAGCCGTGTCTCTCCGGGTGTTACGTCACAGCCCCCGCGACGCGTAGTCGTAGCGGTCGTTGTAGCGGACGCGCGTCTTCCAGCCTTCGAACGGCTCGAAGGGGTCGAGCTGGTGCGCTTTCGCGTCCTTGAGGAAGTAGTTGCCGCGCTCGCAGCCACCACGCGCCTTGAACGAGGAGACCTTGTTCTTCCAGTACTTGGTGAAGTTGAACTTCTTGCAGTGTGACGCGGTGGTGCTCCATTGCGCCATGGCGCCCTTGTAGTTGATGCGCTCGTACACGCAGTAGTACCCGCTCTTGCAGGAAGCCGCAGTGGCCGACATCAGCACGCGCACTGTGCCGTTCTCGTAGGAGATCTCGTTGTTGCTCACCTTCTTGCCGCCGGGCACCGCTGCCATGTAGGCGTTGACCTCTGCCGAACTGGAGGCAGCCTGGGCCGGAAATGCGGTGAACCCACCGGTGACGAGGGCGCCGGCGCCGATGGCGATGCCGGCCTTCTGCAGAGCCTTCATAGAACGTTTCCTCCCGTTTGCGTGCCGAGGCAGTCGGCACTCGGAAGAAGCTACGCACCCCAGTCCGGGTGGGCATCCAGCACAGGTTGATTTCTGCATCAGCCAAGCGCGGTAGCCCAGGGGCATGGCCCGTCCTGGTACTACGGCGCTGGTTGACCTGCTCGGCCAGGCGGCAACGTGCAAGCGGCCCCACGCAGTCGTCCTGCTCGGGGCCGCCTCACGTCGCGTCGTCAGCGTCAGGCGCCCAGCTCACCAGTCTTCACGGCGGACACGAACGACGCCCACCCGGCAGGCCCGAAAGAGAGCACGGGGCCGTGCGGGCTCTTGCTGTCACGAACGGGAACGACAGGAGCGAAGTCGTCGGCGACCTCAACGCACGCACCACCGTCAGAGTTGCTGTAGGAGCTCTTGCGCCAAGAGACGGCGCTCAGGTCGAGGGATCGCAAGGTACTTCCTCCAACATCCGCAGGACGAACTTCCGCGACTCGGCCGGGGTCAGGGCCAGGTCACGTACCGCATCGTAAGCACGTTGCAGTCGTTCGACCGGCCCGTCTTCCTCGATGAGCTCACCTCGGTAGACGTTCTCGGTGTACGCCACCGTACGCCCGCCCGGCACGCGCAGGAACCACACGTCGGTTCCGTCCAGTCCGTACAGACCCGCGCTGAAGGGCAGAACCTGGACTGTCACATTCCCCCACTCCGCCACCTCCCCCACGTACGCCAACTGCTCCCGCCACTCCCCCACATCGCGCAGCGGCGTCCGCAGTGCCGCCTCAGACAGGATCGCCCGGAACGGTGGCGCGTCGTCGCCCTCCAGCAACGTCCGCCGTCCCATCCGAGCCTGCACCTGCTGATCGAGTTCCTCGCCCTTCAGCCCACCCGCGGCCAGCACCTCCCTCGCGTACCCGGGGGTCTGCAACAGTCCCGGCAGCACGCTCACGGCGAAGTGCCACAGGCTGGTGGCCTTGGCCTCCAGCGCCATGTACCGCCGGTACCGCTCGCGGAACTGGGTCTGGTCGTTGATGGCCAGCTCCCACAGAGCCAGCAGCAGGCCCGGTGTGCCGTGGTAGTGGTCGAGCGCTTCGACGACCTCGGGCCCGCCCAGCGTCTCGCCGTTCTCCATCTTCCCGAACAGGGACCAGTCCCAGCCGAGCTTCTCCCCCAACTGGCGCAGGCTCTCTCCGCGCTGGATCCGCAGTGCCCGCAGCTCCTCCGCGAACCGGGCGCGGGGTTCGCGACTGCGCCCGGTGACCGCTCGCCTCGTCGGCATCGTGCACCTCCGTGCAACGTGTGGAATCCGTGGAACGTGTGGAACGTGTGCCGACCTGCCGGGGAATCACCACCGGTCCGCGGTGTGCGCAGCTCAGCCGGGGACGCATTCTCGTAATGCACCCCTCACGCACGGTAGTTCACCGGGCGCGCCCAGGGTACTGAATCCGCATATCGAGCGATAAACGGAGCACATCGATGACCGACCCGCACCCCCCGCAGCACCGCGGCACCCACGACCGCCCAGACGCCACGCGCCGCGCGTCGGCCGAGCTGAGGGCCTGGACGGAAGGCAGGGCTCCGGCGGAACCGGTGAGGGTCCGAGAAGCGGTCGCGGCGAGGGACGCCCTCGCCGAAGCACTGACCCGCGCGGGCATCCAGCTCCCGGCCATGGACGTCCGCACCCCGTGGCGCGACGCGGTGGGCGACCCGGGCAGGTCCGACAGCCCGGGCCTCGCCGGGAACGAGGACCTCGGAGACACCACCCTCGACGTCGACTCGCGTACCGCCGCGCGCTACGCCCTCATCCACCTCGGCGTCTGCTCGGCGCCAGTGGCCTTCGCTCTCGCCGCGGTGGTCGCGCGGGGTGCCGGGCGGTGACAGGCCACGACGATCGCGACACGCCGCAGGCAACCCCGCCGGCGACCGGCCCCGCAGTACCCACTGTGGGTTCCGCTGTACGCGATCCCGCACGCGACCGTGTCGGCGTCGTCATGGCCGCAGAAGGGCCCCACCTCCAGCTCCGTCCGCTGGGCGGTGGCTGCGAGTGGGACGCGGACCCCGACCGCGTCCAGCTCCTCACCCATGCCGAGCTGCTGAGCGCCCGCGTCGCGGAAGTGAACGCCCGCAGTCGCGCCCGACTGGAGTCGGGCGGGTTATCCGCGACACCGCCTCCCCGCGCCTCACCGTTCACCGGCCCGAGCTCGCACGACGACGGCAGGTGACTGTTTCTCACCTCCCGGTGTCGAGCGGCCACTTCCCTGTCGGACAATATGCGTGAGGCACCCGCAACACCCCACGCAGACGAACATCACGCACAGCCGACAGACGTGAGTGGCACGGCCACGGCCCCCAGCGTGCCCGGCGCCGGAAGGAGAACGAGACCCTCGATGGCTCAGGCCCACCAGTCGCAGGCACCCGCGCCCCTGCTCCGCGACGTCATCGACATCAAGGAGTCGATTTCCACTTCGGACTTCGTACTGCAGTTGTCCGAGGCGACGACGCCGCAGGGCGCCGAGCGCGCTCTGCACGACTACGTGGTGACAGAGCGGCTGTTGGAGAACTTCGATGAGGCGCTCGGCCTCATCAGGTCCGCGCTGGACGGGCACACCTCCAAGGCGGCGTATCTGCACGGTTCGTTCGGTTCCGGTAAGTCGCACTTCATGGCCGTGCTGCACGCGCTGCTGAGCGGCAGCCCGGCTGCCCGTGGTCGGGGAGACTTCGATCCGGTGCTGACCAAGCACGAGTGGCTCGGTACGGACGGGAAGCGGTTCCTGCTGGTGCCGTACCACATGCTCGGGGCGAAGGCCATGGAGCAGCGGGTGCTGGGCGGTTACGTCAGTCACGTCAAGAAGCTGCACCCGGAAGCGCCGACCGCGCAGGTCTACCGGACCGACGCGCTGTTCGACGACATCCGGGCTATGCGGGCACGGATGGGGGACGAGGCCGTCATCAACGGGCTCACCTCCTCGGACGACGCGGGAGCCGACGAGGACGACGAGTGGGGCGAGTCCTTCGCCTGGCAGTCGACGCTGCTGGATACCGCACTGTCCGCCGAGGAGGTCCACGAGTCGGGTCAGGCTCTCAACCTGGTGTCTCCGTCGACCCCGGCGGAGCTGCGGGCCCGCCTGGTCCAGGACGCGAGCACGCATCTGCTGCCGGGGTTCGCGAAGAACGCCACGGAGGACGAGCACGGGTTCGTTTCCCTGGACGCGGGGCTCGGCATCATCGCCGAGCACGCCAAGTCGCTGGGTTATGACGGGCTGATCCTCTTCCTCGACGAGCTGATCCTGTGGCTGGCCACGCTCATTCACGACCAGAAGTGGGTGGCTCGCGAGGCGGGTAAGATCACGAACTTCGTGGAGGGCGGGGACGCGCGCCGCGCCATCCCCGTCATCTCCTTCATAGCCCGGCAGCGGGACCTGCGGGAGCTGGTGGGCGAGGAGGTGTCGGGCGCGGCGGAGTCGTCCATCCAGGACACCCTCAACCTGGCGTCCGGCCGGTTCGACAAGATCACTTTGGAGGACCGCAACCTGCCGCAGGTCGCGCACGCCCGTCTCCTGCAGCCGAAGGACGGCGAGGCGGCGGCCCTGGTCACCGCGTCGTTCGAGAAGACGCGCACCGTACGCCGGCAGGTGTGGGACACCCTTCTCGGCTCGGACCACGGTGCGGACGGGATCGGCGCGGACGAGGAGAGCTTCCGGCTGACGTATCCGTTCTCACCGGCGTTCATGGACACGCTCGTCCATGTCTCCTCGGCCCTGCAACGCAACCGGACGGGTATGAAGCTGATGGGGCAGCTTCTCGCCAACCACCGGGACGAGCTGCGGCTCGGTGACCTCATCCCCGTCGGCGACCTGTATCCGCTGATAGCCGACGGGGGCGACAAGCCGTTCACCGACAGCCTCAAGGTCGTCTTCGAGGCCGCCGACAAGCTGTACAAGACCAAGCTGCGGCCTTACCTGCTGGGCACCTACAACGTGTCTGAGGAGGACGTCGAGCAGTACACCCACCGGGGCCCCGACAGCATCACCGACCCCGATCTGCGCGGGCGGGTCAAGACGTTCGTGGGCGACAACCGGATCGTCGGCACTCTGCTGCTGTCCTCCCTCGCCCCCAGCGTGCCCGCTCTCGCAGACCTGACGATCCGCCGCCTGTCCGCCCTCAACTACGGTTCCGTCGCCTCGCCGATCCCGGGGCGCGAGGAGGGCATCCTCAAGAACAAGGTCGCCGAGTGGGCCGGCCGCTTCCCCGAGATCAAGGAGACCGGCACCGAGACCAACCCCGGTGTCCGTCTCGAACTGTCCGGCGTGGATGTCGACTCCGTCATCGCGAACGCCAAGGTCAACGACAATCCGGGCAACCGTCAGGCGCTCGCCAAGCGACTGCTGTCCGAGGAGCTCGGTGTCGAGCACGGGCAGCTCGCCAGCCGCGTGGACTTCGTGTGGCGGGGCACCGGCCGCACCGCTGAGGTGGTGTTCGGGAACGTCGCCGACGTGGACGAGTTGCCGGACCACGAGCTGATGCCGCAGGAGGAGGGCCTGTGGCGCATCGTCATCGACCTGCCCTACGACGAGAGCGAGTACGGCCCCGTCGAGGACGTCAACCGGATGCAGCGGCTGCGGGAGCAGCAGCAGGACGAGCGATCCCGCACGGTCGCCTGGCTGCCCACACACCTGTCCGGGCAGCGGTACGCCGACTTCTGCCGCCTCGTCGTCATCGACAAGGCCCTCGCCGACGAGCAGCGTTTCGACACGCAGTACGCAGGACACCTCAACGCCGACAACCGGGCCCGCGCCAAGGGCCTGCTGGAGACCCAGCGGGAGTCCCTGCTCAAGAACGTGAAGGCCGCCTTCAAGCAGGCGTACGGCCTCGCGGACAAGAAGGCGACCGACGTGGAGCTGGGCTTCAGCGACCACCTGCAGTCGCTGCGCGAGGTGGACGGGCTGACGCTCTCCTTCGGCCAGTCACTGCGCGACGGGCTGCGCCACATTCTCGGCAAGCTGCTGGCCGGCCAGTACCCCGACCATCCGGATTTCGACCCCGACCACACGGGTGCGCCGGTGAAGACCGCTGACGTGCGCAAGGCCTTCGTCCACGTGCGGGCCGCCGCGGAGGCCCGGGACGGGCGCACCGAGGTGCCGGCAGCCGACCGGAAGGCGATGCAGCGCATCGCGGGGCCGCTGCGGCTGGGACAGCAGAAGGAGGCGTACTTCGAACTGTCCCTGTACTGGGCCGACCACTTCCGGCAGCTCGCGCGCGAGCGCGGTACGACGGGCGACCTCAGTGTGATCACCCTCACCGACTGGACCGACCGGCCGCAGCCGCGCGGGCTGCCGGAGTACCTGGCCAGGCTCGTCGTCGCCGCGTTCGCCGAGATGGACGACCGCGTGTGGGTACGCGCCGGCATGCCGCTCGATCCCGCGCCCGAGCTCTCCCAGATCAAGGACCACGACGCGCTGCGCAGCCAGCCGCTGCCCTCCGAGGAGGACTGGGAGACGGCCCGGCACCGCTTCGCCACCCTCTTCGGCCAGCCCGCCCCCGCCCTGCGCCGCGGCCGCATCGTCAACCAGTTCGCCCGTCAGATCAGCGAGACGGCACGCAGCCACCAGGAGTCCGTCACCGATCTGGTGGGGAGGCTGGAAGAGCACGCGGCGTTCCTGCAGCTGGACGAGACCGACGAGACCGGGCGGCTCGCTCTCGCCCGGCGATCCGTGGACCTGCTCAAGGCTCTCGCCCAAGCAGGAGGTCAGGGGGCGGCGGGGGCCAAAAAGACGGTCGAAGCGCTGGCCGTCTTCGACTTCGGTGACGTCAGCGCCGACCGCTACGGCACCTCGATCACACGGGCGGGTGCCGTTGCCCGGGCCCTGACCGCGGCGTCCTGGTCCACCCTCGACCTCGCCGCCAGCGAGGGCCCGGAAGGGCAGGCCCTGCTGGACTCGCTGCGCAACGTGGCCCGCCACGACCAGCGGAAGAGCGACCTGTGCGCGGCACTGGAGCGGGCGCAGAGCGAGGTGCTCGCCCTGGTCAAGCGCAATCGGGCCGTATCCCCCACCGAGCCGGAGCAGAAGCCCGCGGGCCCGAGCGGGGCGGGAGACGTACCACTGAACACGGTCACCAGCGATCCGCGTGTGCCCGAGCGACCGACCCCTCGGTCGGGTTCCGCCGGAGCGGGCACTCAGCGATCGGAGGGCATCCGCACCACCACCGCCGCCCGGGCCGCCGAGGAACTCCGCGCCGAGCTGGCCGCGCTGTCACAGGCCGAGCCGGACGCGACCATCGAGATCACCTGGCGGGTCATCACCTCATGAGTGCCTCGATCACCTCGGTGGCGGCACGGCTGAACGTCGCCACTGTCACCCAGTACCTCTCATCCCAGACGTCCCTCACACCCGCCCTCATGGGCAGCGACAGGCGGCGAGCCGTGCTGCTGCGCTCGGCACCCCAGTGGGACGGCCCCGAGCGGCCGTCCTGGGGCGACGGGTACACCGCGCACATCGCCGCCGCGCCGTCCCCGCTCGCCGTCCACGAACTGGTTCTCCACCACCTCACGGCACCGGCCGACGACGAGGAGGGCCCCGCGGTGCTCGTCGTCCTGACCGACCGCGAGCAGGGAGAACTCGACCCGTCGATCCTCGCTCGCACTCACAAGCGGCGCATCGACACCGTCGACAGCTGGGACGTCGTGCGGGAGGCGTTCGGTGCCGAGCAGTTGGACCTGCGGCTGCGCGATGCCAACTGGGCAGCCGAGGCGCTGCTCGACGCCACCCCACCCGGCGGGTGGCCCCCGCTGTCCGGGGGCATGCTGTCCCGGCGTACGGCGCTGGCATCCCTCGCGCTGCGCCGGTTGCGGCTCGGCCGGTACGGCGAAGAGGCGGGTGGCGACCGCGGTACCCGGATGAGCGACGCCCTGGACATCCACACCCTGCTGGGCTGGTCGCTGACCCCCGGCGGCCCGGAGCGGCTGCTGGAACTGCGCGGCCCCGAACGAGCGGGGCTGGCCGGCTTCCTGGGCGAGGAAGGACAGGCCGGCTTGGCCGGGCAGGCGCTGATGGCCTTGGTCGAGGCGGAACACGGTGCGGAAGCCGTGGCGTTCGGCCTGGTGTGCGGCGCGCTGTGGCGGCACGCGCTCGCGGACGCGGAGACCTATGTGGCGCGTGGCCGTGCCGAGCGCTGGTTCGGAGAGAAGCCACCGGCCGTGGGAGAGGAGTTCGACGCCCTTGCCGCCGTGTTCGGGCGGGCCTGCGAGGAGTATGTCAGTGTGCTGCTCACGGCCGCAGCCGCCCGTGACGGAGCCAGCGACACACACCAGTCGCGCGAAGCCCGCCGGAGCAGCGACACCGTCCTGGAGCGGGCGTCCGTCCTGGCCCGCCAGTTCGGCGCCGAGCCCGCCGCCAGGACGAGTCCCCTGCTGTCCTGGGGGCTGGAAGCCAGGTTCGCGGCCGTCGGCCGGGCGCTGCGGAGAGGCCGGCTGGGCCCGGTGGCGGAGGCCGTACGCAGCTTGCGCGACCACAAACGTGCCGGGGAGTCCCAGGCGCGGGCCCGGGTCGAGCGGGCCCGTATGGGGCAGCGGCTGGCGCAGTGGCTCGAGAGTGATCCCGCTGTCGGATGCGACACCACAGCTCGCGGCATAGAGCGCCACCTCGCGGAGACCGGGTGGGTGGACCAGGCCCTCGAACACATCGAAGCCGGTGGGGACCCCGACCCCGACCTCAAGGCCGCGTACGACGAGATCGCGGTGCGGGCACGCCGACGGCGGCACGGGATAGACCAGGAGTTCGCCCGCGCCCTCGCCACATGGACGGCGGCCGGGACGCCCCCAGGCACCATGCTGACAGTGGAGACCTTCCTCGACAGGGTGGTCAAGCCGATCGTCCGGGGCGGGGACGGACGCCGCGTCCTGCTGCTCGTCCTCGACGGCATGAGCGCCGCGATCGCGACCGAGCTAGGCGAGGAGATCCGCACCTCGTGGGCCGAGTTCGACCCTGTGCGCGAAGGCACCCCGCGCCGCAGGGCCATGGCAGCCGCGCTCCCCACCGTGACAGCGGTCTCGCGCACCTCGCTGTTCGCGGGCGCGCTGACACACGGGTCGCAGGCGGACGAGAAGCGGCTCTTCCCGTCCCACAAGCTGTGGGGCGGCGCACCCGCCACCGTCTTCCACAAGGACGACCTCCGCGCCCCCAGCGCCGGTGAGACCTTCGGCCCGCAGCTCACCGAGGCACTCGCCGACGGACGCACGCACGTGGCGGTGGTTCTCAACGCCATCGACGACAGACTCGCGAAGGAACAGAAACTCGGCGACGGAGCCTGGCAGGTCCAGCACGTCCCCGGCCTCGCCGAACTCCTGCGCGTCGCGGCGGTGCAGGGCATGGCGGTCGTCATCACCAGTGACCACGGGCACGTCGTGGACCGGCACGGCGTCAGGGTGACGGCCGCATCCTCGGAGTTCGCCCGCCACCGCACACCCGCGCCGGGTGCGGATGTGGCGCACACGCCCGCGCCGGGGCCGGACGGGGCGGAGATCGCCCTCTCGGGCCCGCGCGTCGTGTGGCCCGACCCGGGCGCGTCCATCGTCGCCCTCTGGGACGCCGACTCGCGTTACACGGCCCTCAAAGCTGGCTACCACGGTGGAGCCTCCCCGGCTGAGGTCGCCATCCCCGTCCTCGCCTTCCTGCCCTTCGGGGCGACTCCGCCACCCGAATGGCGGGAGTTGGGTGACCAACGGCCCGCCTGGTGGTCATTGGACGAACCCTCCTCACCGCCCGTCCCGGAGCGCAAGGAACCGCGCGCGCCGGCGAGCCAACCGAACCGTCACTCCGCCCCGAAGCAGAAGGCCAGGACGCAGGCGAGAGAGGCCGAACTGGCAGCGACACACGATTCACTGTTCGACGTCGCCCCGGCCCCGGCCGCCGAGACCGACCCGCCACCGCCCCAGGACACCGACCGGGCCACCGCAGCGGAGTCGCTGGTCACGGCGCTCTTCTCCGCCCCCACGTTCCAGGACCAGTTGGAACTCCTGGCACGCAAGCCTCGCGAGCGTGAGCTGGAGAAGTTCCGTCAGGCAGTCCTCGCCCTTCTCGACGCAGGCGGCACCCTGCCGGTGACCGCGCTCGCCGAACGCGCCGGCTCCCCCACGACCCGCGCCGACGGCTTCGCGGCTGTTCTGCGGCAGCTTCTCAACTACGACGGGGTACAGGTTCTGGAGACACTGCGGGACGGGCGCACGCTGCGCCTCCATGCCGACGCGCTGCGGGCGCAGTTCGAGCTGGCGTGAGGAAGAAGGATGCGGCCTCGCTGTGCTGCCCGAATGCGAGACTGACCACGTGACTGATCCACGTGCCACCAGCGTCTCAGCCGTCAGGCGACGTACCGTCATCGGCGCCTTGCGGCGCGGAGCCGTGCCCGACAGTGGGCTGGACCTCCTGGCGACCGGCCTGGGCCGGTTCGAGGCCGCCCTCGACGACGAGTTGCAGGCCGTCGCCTCGGGGGCGTCCGTTTTCAAGGCCGTCCGTGGCGAGTACGGGTCCGGCAAGACCTTCTTCACCCGGTGGCTGGGCGAGAGGGCCAAGCGGCTCGGCTTCGCCGTGGCCGAGATCCAGGTCTCGGAGACCGAGACACCGCTGCACCGGCTCGAGACGGTCTACCGACGGCTGACCGAACGGCTCGCCACCTCGAGCTTCCCGCCGAGTGCACTGCGCCCCGTCGTGGACGCGTGGTTCTACGCTTTGGAGGAGGACGCCCTCGCCGCCGGAGCGAGCGAGAACGTACTGGCCGCGGAAGTGGAGAAGCTGCTCACCGCGCGGCTGACCGAGGTGTCGCGGCACGCCCCCTCCTTCGCGGCAGCGCTGCGCGGCTACCGCTCCGCACTCGCCGAGGGCGACGAGGCGACAGCGGCGGCCGTACTGGCCTGGCTCGGCGGCCAGCCGCACGTGGCCGCCGCGGCCCGGCGCTCCGCGGGGGTCCGCGGAGACCTCGACCACTTCGGCGCCCTCGGCTTCCTCCAGGGACTGCTGACCGTGCTGCGCGACTCGGGGCACCGCGGCCTCTTCGTGGTCCTCGACGAGGTGGAGACACTCCAGCGGGTGCGGTCGGACGCCCGTGACAAGGCACTCAACGCGCTACGGCAGCTCATCGACGAGGTGCACTCCGGCCGTTTCCCCGGGCTGTACCTCGTCATCACCGGGACGCCCGCCTTCTACGAGGGCCAGCAGGGTGTACAGCGCCTGGCCCCGCTCGCCCAGCGCCTCGCCACCGACTTCACCACCGATCCGCGCTTCGACAACCCCCGTGCGGTGCAGTTGCGGCTGCCGGGGTTCACCCACGAGTCGCTGGTCGGTCTCGGCCGCACGATCCGTGACCTGTATGCGGAGGGGTCCTCGTCCCCAGAGCGGGTACGGGGCCTGGTGGATGACACGTATGTGGGCGACCTCGCCCGTGCGGTGGGCGGCGCACTGGGCGGCAAGGTGGGAGTCGCGCCGCGCCTCTACTTGAAGAAGCTCGTCGGGGACGTGCTGGACCGTGTCGACCAGTTCCCGGACTTCGACCCACGTCAGCACTACCAGCTGACGGTCACGCCCACCGAACTCACCGAAGTGGAGCGGAATCTGGCAGCGGCCTCCGCCGACGAGATCGAGCTGGACGTATGACGGCCGGCTCAGCGGGAACCGACGGCCCTGTCGAACGTCCCGACCCGGCCGAACGTCCCGATCCGGTCGAACGTCTCGACCCGGTCGTCCTCCATCACGTGGTCAACACCCTCGGCTGGCCCGACCTCCGCCCGCTGCAGCGAGCGGCCATCGACCCCCTGATGGACGGGGAGGACGCGGTCCTCCTCGCCCCGACGGCGGGCGGCAAGACGGAGGCGGCCTGCCTGCCGCTCCTCTCCGCCATGTCCGCTCAGGGCTGGTCCGGCACGTCGGTGCTCTACCTGTGCCCGCTGAAGGCGCTGCTCAACAACCTCGTCACCCGCGTCCACGGGTACGCGCAATGGCTCGGGCGCCGCGCCCAGCTGTGGCACGGGGACACCACCGAGGCACAGCGGCAACGCATCCGGACAGACCCTCCCGACATCCTGCTGACCACACCCGAATCGCTGGAAGCGATGCTCATCGGGGTCAAGACCGACCACGCCGGCCTGCTGGGGAACATCCGGACCATCGTCGTGGACGAGGTGCACGCCTTCGCCGGAGACGACCGCGGGTGGCACCTGCTGGCCGTCCTCGAACGCCTGCGACGAGTGGCGGGGCGGCCCCTGCAGCGCATCGGCCTGTCAGCCACCGTCGGGAACCCCCAGCAGCTCCTCACCTGGCTGCAGGGGTCCAACGCCGGAACCCGACCGGGACAGGTGGTCGCCCCGGCAACCGCCACGGCGGCCCCCGCACCGGTCCCTGACAGCAGTCGCCCCGCGGGTGAGGTCGAGCTTGACTACGTCGGCTCTCTCGACAACGCGGCCAAGCTCCTCGCGGCCTTGCACCGGGGCGAGAAGCGGCTGGTCTTCTGCGACTCCCGACGCCAGGTGGAGCAGCTGGGCGCCGCACTGCGCGAACGTGAGGTGACGGTCTTCCTGTCGCACGCCTCGCTGTCGGCACAGGAACGGGCCCGGTCGGAGCAGGCGTTCGCCGAAGCACGGGACTGCGTCATCGTGTCCACCTCCACGCTGGAACTCGGCATCGACGTCGGTGACCTGGACCGCGTCATCCAGATCGACTCCCCCAGCACCGTCGCCTCGTTCCTGCAACGCATCGGCCGCACCGGAAGGCGCCAGGGAAGCACCCGCAACTGCCTGTTCCTCGCCACCCGCAAGGACGCCCTCCTCCAGGCGTGCGCGCTGCTCGTGCTCTGGGCGCGAGGCTGGATCGAACCGGTCATCCCACCCCCGCAACCCCGCCACCTCGTGGCGCAGCAACTCCTCGCGCTCGCACTCCAGCAGCACACCGTCGGCGACCACCTGTGGCGAGAGCAGTGGAACGGACTGGCTCCCTTCGACACCTCGGCGGCCCCCATCCTGCGCCACCTGGTGACGGAGGGTTTCCTCGATGAGGACGGCGGCCTGCTGTTCATCGGGCCCGAGGCCGAACGGCGTTTCGGCCGCCGCCACTTCATGGGGCTCACCGCTTCCTTCACCGCTCCGCCCCAGTTCACCGTCCTGTCCGGCCGCACAGAGATCGGCCAGACCGACCCCTCCGTACTGACCGAGGAACGGCCCGGGCCACGCCGATTGCTGCTCGGTGGCCGCAGCTGGCAGGTGACCTTCATCGACTGGGGCCGCAAACGGGTCTTCGTCGAGCCGACGGAAAGCGGCGGCGTCGCCAAATGGACGAGCGGCTCCCTCACCGGGCTGTCGTACACCCTCACCCGCGCCATGCGCGAGGTTCTTCTGGGCGCGGACCCGCCGGTGTCCCTGACCCGACGGGCCGAGGCCTGCCTGGTGGAGTGGCGCCAGACGGACGCTCCCGACCTCGCCCACCCGGGCGGCACCCTGGTGACCCGCAACGGTAACGACGTGCGCTGGTGGACATGGGCCGGCTACCGTGCCAACGCCACCCTCACGGCCACCCTGCCCTCGGTCGCCGACCCCGTCCAGCGACCGACAGACTGCTTCGTGAGGCTCCGCGAGGATTTGACCCCGGACATGTGGCGCACGGCTCTCGCGGCGACCGATGGCGGCGCGGCGCTGGTCCTCCCCGACGTGGACCCCCGTGCGGTGCGCGGCCTGAAGTTCTCCGCGGCCCTGCCCGAGCGCCTCGCGGTCGCGACGGTCGCCGCCCGCCTCGCCGACTTCGAGGGGGCGGCGACGGCCCTGCGTGAACCGGTTCGGTTCCACACTTCGTAGGGCGACGGATGCCTGTTGACGGCCTTCCCTCAGGCAGCCCTCTCCGAAGCGGCCTTGTCCGCGCCCTTGAGGCCGAAGATGTCGACCGCGTGGTAGTAGGTCCACGCCGTCGAGTTGCAGGCGGTCTTCGTGGACCCTGAGTAGCCGCTGCAGACGCGTTTGAGGTCCTCGTAGAAGGCCGAGTCGATGCGGGCCTTGTTGGCGTCGAAGAGGCCGGCCGCCTTGTAGTTGCGGTAGCCGAAGTCGTGGCGGGCGCAGGCGGTCTGGAAGGGGAAGCCGAAGGGGTTGTCGGGCGAGGAACTGCAGTAGTCCGTCGACCAGTCGAAGCCGTAGGCCGACCACTGGCCCTGGTTCTGCCGAGCCGCGTTCCACGCGTTGTAGCTGGAGACGCTGGTCTGCGTCCAGGAGCTGAGGACCTGAAGTTTGTCGGCGGGCGCCGCCGAGGCGGAGCCGGCCGGGACGAGTGCGGCGGGGAGCGCCAGTGCGGCGGCGGCAACGGGTAGGGCGTAACGGCGGCGCATGCAGACCTCCGAGGGAGCGGGCCCGGACGCCCCGCTGGATGTGCGAGGCGTCACCATCGTGACGGACCCGTACGCCGAGCGACAGGCCAACTCGGCGTTCTCCCGGAGGGTTTCACCCGCACGGGCCCCCGCACGGGCCTCAGCACGGGCCTCCGCACAGGCCCCCGCACGGGTTCACCAACACGCGTCCCCCGCCTCTTCCCACGGCGCCTACGGCGCCCGCGGCGCAGGAAGCGTCCGTCAGTGTGCGCCACTCGGGGGCGGGGAGAGGCGGGG
>NZ_JASKYT010000157.1:0-16605 GCF_041028275.1 Streptomyces sp. PU-14G | reverse complement strand
CAGTGCGGGCGGGCGGGTGCGACGGCTGTCACGGCAGATCCAGTCCGGGGCGGTACAGGTCGGCCCACACCTGGAAGTCCAGGAGGCGTTCGAGGCCGGTACGCAGGGCGCCGGTCACGGCGGAGGGGTCGGTGTCGGCGGTGCGCCGGGCCCAGCCGGGGTCGAAGACGGCGAACACCGGATGGCCGGGGTCGGCGAGCAGCCGCCGGGTCTGCTCCTGGAGCGCGGTGGCGTAGGCGAGGTCCTGCGTGGAGGGGTACGGGCTCTTGACGCGTTCGGTGACGGAGGTGGGCAGCAGGCGGGCGACGGCCTGTCGCAGCAGGCCCTTCTCGCGGCCGTCGACGGTCTTGAGGGCCCAGGGTGCGTTGTAGACGTAGGAGACGAGGCGGTGGTCGGCGAACGGGACGCGCACCTCCAGGCCGGTCGCCATCGACATGCGGTCCTTGCGGTCGAGCATGGCCCGTACCAGCCGGGTGATGTGGAGGTGGCTGCTGGTGCGCATCCGGCGCTCGAAGGGGTCCTCGCCGGGCAGGTGCTCGACCTTGGCGACGGCTCCGGCGTACTCGTCGGCGACGTAGGCACCGATGTCGAGGGCGTCGCGCAGCTCGGGACGGAGTGGTTCGGTGCGGTCGGCGGTGTAGGTGTTCTGGAACGCCAGCCAGGGGAACGTGTCGGCGTCCCGGGCGGCCGGGTGGTGGAACCAGACGTAGCCGCCGAACAGTTCGTCGGCGAACTCGCCCGACAGCGCGACCGTCGACTGCTCCCGGATGGCGCGGAACAGCAGCAGCATGGAACTGTCGATGTCGCCGAGGCCGATCGGCATGTCCCGGGCGGCGACCACCGCGCGGCGCAGCGACGGGTCGGTCAGCGCGCGGGAGTCGAGGACCACGTTGCGGTGGTCGGCACCGACGTGGGCGGCGACCTCGCGGATGAACGGGGCGTCGGGGGTGTCGCGGAACTCGTCGGGCCGGAAGTTCTCCTCGTAGCCGGCGAAGTCCACGGAGAAGGTACGCGGCTTCTCCCCCACGGTCCGCTGGTGCCGGGCGGCGAGCGCGGTGACGGCGCTGGAGTCCAGGCCACCGGAGAGCAGCACGCACTGGGGTACGTCGGAGACAAGCTGCTCCGGCGCGATCTCGCCGAGCAGGGCCGCGATCCGCTCGACCGTCGTCGAGGCGTCGTCGGTGTGCTCGGCGGTCTCCAGCCGCCAGTAGGTGTGCTCCCGCATCCCGGCGCGGTCGAAGGTGAGCACGGTGCCGGGCTCGACCTCGTACAGGTCCTTCCACAGCGACCAGCCGGGCGCCTTGGTGAAGCCGACGAGTTCGCGCAGGCAGGAGGTGTCGACGCGGCGCGGGAAGGCCGGGTTGGCGAGGACGGCCTTGGGTTCGGAACCGAACAGCAGGCCGTCGGGGGTGCGGTGGTAGTAGAGCGGCTTGACGCCCATGCGGTCGCGGACGAGGACCATGCGCCGGTGCCGCTCGTCCCACAGGGCGAAGGCGTACATGCCGGTGAGGCGCTCGGCGACGGCCTCGCCCCACTCCAGGTAGCCGCGCAGCACGGTCTCGGTGTCGCTGCGGGTGGTGAACCGGTGTCCGCGGCGCTGGAGTTCGGCACGCAGCTCTGGGTGGTTGTAGACCTCGCCGGAGTAGACGAGGGCGACCTCGCCGTCGGGCGTGTCCGCCGTCATCGGCTGAGCGCCGCCCGGCAGGTCGATGACGGCGAGGCGCCGGTGGCCCAGCGCCGCGTGCCGGTACAGGCGCACGCCGCTCGCGTCGGGGCCGCGGTCGGCGAGGGTCGCCGTCATGGCGTCGACCGTGTCGCCCCGCTGGGTGAGATCCTGGTCGAACGCCACCCAGCCGGTGATTCCGCACATGGTGTTCCTCGGTTTCCTATCGGGCCGGCCGCCACGGTGGGCGAAACGGCCGGTGGTTCAGGTGGGCGGGTGGTTCAGGCAGCAGGGCGTCGGACGGCGAAGACGCGGTGGCCCAGCGGGTGGAGTGGGTGGCCGTCGGCGGGCAGGTCGGCGACGGGCAGGAAACCGGCGCCGTCGAGTACGGCACGCCACTGGTCGTGCGTCAGGAAGGAGGCGCCGGTGGCCGACCGGGCGTCGCGTGGCTCCGTCAGCAGGAAGCCCTGCGAGGCCAGCACCCAGTACTCCTCCCGGGTCGGTTCGGTCAGCACCAGCAATCCACCGGGCATCAGCAGCCGGCTCAGCCCACGCATCGAAAGGTCCGTGTCGGCCGCCGCGTTCAGCACCCCGCCCGCCACGACCACGTCGTACGAACCGGCCGCATGCCCCTGCTCGACGGGGTCCCGGTCCACGTCCAGCAGGCCGTACCGCAGCCGGTCGCCGAACCGGCCGCGGGCGTGGTCCAGGAAGAACGGGGACACGTCGGTGAACAGGTACTCCACGGGCGCCCCGGGGAGCCGGTCCAGCTCCGCCAGTACCACCTCGGTGGTGGTCGCCGTGCCACCGCCCGCTTCGAGGACGCGGCGGGCGCCTCCTCCCGTCTCGCGCAGGTGTGCGGCGACGAGCGCGGCGGCGGCGTGGTGCTGGTAGCGGGCGGTGGCGCTCTCCCGGTACAGCGCACGTGCGGTGTCCGTCCCGCCGCGCGGGAAGAGCAGTTCGGCCGCGGAACGCTCACCCCGCATCAGCGCGAGGAGTTCCCCGGCTGAGCGGCGTGCGTAAGTGACGGTCGCGGCGGAGCCGTGGGCGGCACGCCAGCGCTGCCGGGCCGGCCCCCACACCGCGTCCAGGTCGGCGTACGCCTCCGGGTCCGCGGCGCACTGGAGAGCGCCCGAGCCGTCCGCGACGAGCAGCCCCTCCCCGGTCAGTACGGTCAGCCAGCGGAGCAGCAGTCGCCGGTGGTCGTCAGCCGGGCGGACGGCGGCCGCGATCTCCTCGGGGGTGCGGCGCTCTTCCGGGCGGGTGTAGCAGCCGGCTTCGTGGAGAGTGCGCAGCATGCTGTGCAGCGCTGCCCGGGCCACCGTGTGTGCCGCGTCGAGCGAGGCGTGCGGGTCGAGGCCGCGCAGGGCCGCGTCGGCCGCGGCGGAGGCCGTGTCCGCGATGACCCCGGGACTGCCAAAACCGCGGGGTGCGTGGGGTGCCCGGTGCTCCAAGTGCGGGCCCAGCTCCGACCAGGCGGCGGCCTCCTGCGGTCCGGCACCCGGTTCCGTGCAGATCACGCGGGTCAGCGCGGACAGATCGGTCAGGGCGGCGGTGGGCGCGGCGGGCAGCGCACGCACCAGCACGAGAGGGAGGACCGCTTCGGTGGCACCCACCAGTTCGAGGTCGGCGAGCAGCCGGGCGGGCGGAGTGGCGGTTGGGACCGCCGTGACCCGGCCGCCGCGGGCCCAGGTGCCGAGGGCCGCCCGGGCGCCCGCCGGATCGCCCGTCAGGACAAGGGTGTGCGGTGGCGGGCCCGCCGCGGGCCCGGCCTGCGGCCGTGCGACGGCCAAGGCCATGTCCGCCGCGTCCGCCGCGTCCGAGAAGAACCGGACCGCCTCGTCCGGCAGCCGGGTCGCGGGCGCGTGCCGCACCGCCGCGAGGACGGCCGCCGCGTCGAACTCCGCACCGCCGACCGTGCAGACCGGCTCCGGCCCCCGGTCCCCGAGGGCCCGGCGCAGCGGCTCCAGGTCCGCCTCGCCGGTCTCGGGCGCGGTGGCATGCCACAGGTACTGGCCGGCCGGGGCCGGTCCTGCCGCGTCGTCCGGGTAGCGGTTCCGGACGGTGAAGCCGGCCTCGGCCAGGTCCTTCTCCCACTCCCCCGCCGCGGGGAAGACGGTGGCGGTTTTGGCCCTGCCGTCCGTGAAGCGCCCGCGCGGGTTGGCGGCGTGCCGCGACCCTGACGGCGGGGAGAGCAGGAACTGCATCGAGGTCAGGACGGTGTCGCAGTCGCCTGCCGAGTCCACGAGCAGCAGCGTGCCGCCCGGTACCAGCAGACGGCGGATCCCGCGCAGGGTGGCCGGTACGTCGGTGGCGTTGTGGAGCACGTTGGCGGCCACGACGACATCGGCGCTGCCCGCCGGGAAGCCCTGGGCGGCGAAGTCGGCGTCCACGTCGAGCAGCGCCGTCCCGACGCCGAGACGTTCGGCGGCGGCGCCGGTGTACAGCGGGCTGACGTCGGTGAACACGTAGTCGCTGCGGTGGCCTCGCAGTGCGCCCAGGACGGCTTCGGTGGTGGCCCCGGACCCGCCGCCCAGTTCGACCACCCTCATTCGTCCGGGGCCGCGTCGGGCGGCCTCGCCCGCCACCAGGTCAGCGCACCGCTCGTGCAGCCGCCCGGTGAAGGCGTTGCGCTGGTAGGCGCCGAGTGCGGCCACCACTTCGGTGTCCTCGGGCAGCAGATCGGTCAGGGTGACCTGGTCGCTCAGCAGGTCCGGCAGCCGGTCGAGGGCAGCCTGGTGCAGGCGGGCCATCGCCGGAGGGAAGCCGAGCCGCTGGTAGAGGGCGGGCAGCTCGTGCGGGGAGGGCGCGTCGCCCGCCGAAGCGGCGGCGTCGAAGCGGCCGTTGTCGTCGCGCCGAGCCTCCCCGGCGGCGCTGAGCGCGGCCAGCCAGCGCTCCAGGAGGGCGCGGTGGCGCGGGGCCACGGGGAGGCGGTCGGCGATGTCGTCCGCGGTGCCGGGCAGCGCCGGACGCAGTGCGGCGGTCATCGCGGTGCGGCTCAGGTGGTCGAGACGGCGCAGGTGGGGGCGGAGCCGAAGTGCGGCGCGCGCATCGGTGAGCGAGGCTGTCACAGTGCCCCCACTTCGGCGACGGCGTCCGGTGCGAACGGGTCGGCTCCCTCGGGCAGCAGCTCGGCCCGGGCGCACGGAGCCCCACCGTCCGGGCCGGGAGCACGGGTGAGCGTGGCGACGGCGGATTCGGGGTCGAGTGCTTCGGCCGCGAAGTGCCGGCCCGGCGGTATCTCGCCGCGCAGCACGCTCGTCGCCGTGTGGGCGGCGACGGCGCCGCTCAGGGGGGCGTTTCCGGTGCCGTGCAGGACCGCGGCGCGGACGGCCGCGCCCCCGGTGAGGACGACGACCATGGTGACGGCGGGCACACGTCCCGCGAGGTCGAGCCGGGCCGCCCGGCACAGGGCCTCCGCCGCCTCTTCGGGTGGCAGCACATGCACCCGGTCGAGGGCCGCGAGCACGTGCTCGCCTTGTATCAGGGTCAGCCAGTCGCCGTCGCGGACACCGAGGGCCTGTGCGGTCCGCGCGTCCTCGGCGGACAGCTGCGGCAGCACGGTGTGGGTGCCGCGGAAGAACGGCTGGTCGGTGACGCTGTGGCGAGTCAGCGCTCGGGACCGGAGGGCTCCGTCCCGCCAGGCCGCACGGGGGCCGGGGCCCGGGGTGGAGGCGCCGTGCAGGTACTCCAGGGCGGAGGTGCGGGTGAACAGATCCCGCACCCGGGTGCGGACGGTGACCGTTTCGGCCTGTGCCATCCCCCCGGCCTGTGCCAGGCGGGCCACGGCCCGAGGGAAGAGCCCGGTCAGACCGGGGCGCAGGCCGGCGGAGAGCACGGCGGTCCGGCCCGCGCTCCGGTAGCGGCCGTCGTCCAGGAGCGCGTACAGGGCGTCGTCCCCGGCGGCGTCCACGTAGTCGGTGCCCGCCCGCAGTGCCCCGTCGGCGGCGGCGGAACCGGTGAGGTGGGAGGGGCCCGCGCAGTTGACCAGGACGCTGAGCCCCTTGGCGAATGCCGTCACGCTGTCGCCGTCGCGGACGTCCACCACCCGGTGTTCCACCGCCGTGTCGCCGGGCAGGTGGCGGGCGCGGAACTCCGCCGCCGCGCGCGCCGACCGCCCACCGACGCGCACCCGGTGGCCGGCCCGGCGCAGGGCCAGGACGGCGTGGGCTCCCACGTCCCCGTAGCCGCCGATCACGCCGATCACCGGGTCACCTCGGCCGGGCTGTCCGGCACCAGGCGCCAGCCGCGGCTGCGGCGGCGACGCTCCCAGAAGCGGGCGTACAGGCCGCTGGCGGCGAGGAGTTCGTCATGGGTGCCGCGCTCGCTGACCCGGCCCTCGTCCAGGACGAGGATCTGGTCGGCGGCCACGACGGTGGACAGCTGGTGGGCGATCACCAGCAGGGTGGAGTCCGCCATGAGGGTACGCAGGGCGCGCTGGACGTACTTCTCGTTCTCCGGGTCGAGCGCCGCGGTGGCCTCGTCCAACAGGACGACCGGGGCGCGCTTGAGGACGGCGCGGGCGACGGACACGCGCTGCCGTTCACCGCCGGACAGGGAGGCGCCGCCCTCACCGACGCGGGTGGCCAGGCCGTCCGGCAGCCGTTCGACGATCTCGTGCACGCCGGCAATCCGGGCGGCCTCGCGCACCTCCTCGTCGGTGGCGTCGGGCCGGCCGACGCGGATGTTGCCCTCCAGACTGTCGTCGAAGAGGTACACGTCCTGCTGGACCAGGGCCAGTTGGGCCATCAGCTGCTCGACCGGCATCTCGCGCACGTCGGTGCCGCCGACACGGACCGATCCGACGTCGGCGTCGAAGAAGCGGGCGATCAGCCGGACCAGCGTGGTCTTGCCGGCACCGGACGCCCCGACCACCGCGGTCATGGTGCGGGGCGGGATGTGCAGGGAGACGTCCCGCAGAACCGGGTTGTCGTCCTCGTAGCCGAAGGTGACCTTGTCGAAGGTGATCTCGCCGGAGCGCTCAAGGGCGGTCGGGGTGTCGGTGTCGGGCAGCGGCTCCTCGTCCAGCAGGGCGGCGACCCTGCCGAGGTCGTTGCCCGCCATGCGCAGCATGCCGCTCATACCGGCCGCCTCCGACAGCGGCCCGACGAACCGGGCGGCGAGCGCGAGGAGTGCGACCAGGGCGGCGGGCCCCACGGCGCCGCGCAGCGCGAGGGCCACGCCGGTGGCGACGAGGGCGGCGAAGCACAGCTGAACGGCGAGGCCGTTGGCGAGCAGCCGGGGCATGGTCTCGGCGAGCATCCGGCCCCCCGCCCGGCTGCGTGCGTCCACCGCGGCCTCCAGCGGGGCGTAGCCCTCGCGGTCGCGTCCGAAGGCCCGCAGGGTCTTCTGCGCCCGCGCGAACTCCACCACCCGGTTGCCGGCCTGCGCGTCAGCGGAGTCCCGCTGGTGCTCGCTGCGGCCGATCCAGGCCGCGGACCAGCGGTGGGTGGCGTACAGCAGCGGTGCGCAGCACACCAGGACGAGGCCGAGCCGCCAGTCCAGGACGAGCATGGCGAGCACGACGGTGGCGGGGGTGACGATGCCGCTGACGACCGGGGTGAGCAGATGGGCGAAGACGTTGCTGACCGTGAAGGTGCCGGTGGTCGCCGAACGCGCGACCCGGCCGACCTTCTCGGAGGTGAACCAGCCCAGCGGCAGCCGGACCAGGTGATCGCCGAGCCGGTCGTGCAGGGTGGTGAGGGTGACGACGGCCAGCGAGAAGCCCCGCATGGCCTGCTGGTAGCGAGCGGCGCAGGTCGCCACGACGAGCACCGCGAGCACCGCGAGGTGCCGCAGGGCGCCGCTGGTGTCCCCGTCGAACAGCGAACGCAGGACGGGTACGAGGAAGGCCATGGCGACGCCTTCGAGGACCCCGTAGGCGATCAGCCAGGCGAGGTAGCGGCGCAGCGCGCCCCGGTGTTCGGGCCCCAGGACGGTGGCCAGGTGGCGGATCATCGGTCGGTCTCCTCGGTCTCCTCGGTCTCCTCGGCCGGCTCGGCGGGTTCGGCTCGCACGGCGGATTCGGCTCGCACGGCGGATTCGGCTCGCCCCGTCGGCTCGGCCCGCTCGGACAGCACGGCCGGCTCGGTGTCAGGCGTGCCGGCGGGGCGGTGGGCCGCCCACATGCGGGCGTAGCGGCCGTCGGCGGCGAGCAGTTCGGTGTGCGTGCCCTGCTCGGCGACCCGTCCCGCGTCGAGGACGAGGATCTGGTCGGCGCCGGTGATGGTGGACAGCCGATGGGCGACGACGATCACGGTGCGGCCCCGCACGAGAGTGGAGAGGGCGTCCTGGATCTCCGCCTCGGACTCGGCGTCGGCGTACGCGGTGGCCTCGTCGAGGACGAGGACGGGCGCGTCGGCGAGCAGGGCGCGGGCGATGGTGAGCCGCTGGGCCTCGCCGCCGGAGAACCGTGCGTCCTCGCCGACGACCGAGTCGTAACCGCGCGGCAGCCGCGTGACGCGCTCGTGGATACGAGCGGTGGTCGCGGCGGCGACGAGTTCGGCGTCGGTGGCGTCCGGGCGGCCCAGACGCAGGTTGTCGGCGACCGTACCGTGCAGCAGTTGCACGTCCTGCAGGACGAACCCGACGTGCCGGTACAGCTCCTCGGGTGCCATGTCGCGAACGTCCGTGCCTCCGATGCGGACCGCGCCGGCGTCCACGTCGTGGAACCTCGGCACGAGTGCGGCAAGCGTCGACTTGCCGGCGCCGGATCCGCCGACGAGGGCGGTGACGGTGCCTGCCCGGCAGGTGAGGTCGATGCCGTGGAGCACCGGGCGGCCGGGCTCGTATCCGAAGAGGACACCGTCGAGGACGACGTCGTTGCCGTTCGGCCGCTGCGGCAGGTCGGTGACCGGCAGTTCCGGGACGTCCAGCAGCGCGGTGATGCGCCCGGCTGCGGCCACCGCCTTGCGCTGCGCGGTGAGGCCCTGGTTGAGGGTGAGCAGGGTGGTGGGCAGGACGGCGGCGACCAGCACCTCGGCGAGGACGTCGGAGGGAGAGACCCAGCCCTCGTGCGTGAACCAGATTCCGCCGGCCATCCCGACGACGGAGATCACCGGCACGGACAGCGCCATGGAGGTGTATGCCTCCAGCTTGAGCACCGGCCGTACCCAGCCCGCGTACTGGTCGCCGTAGGCGTGAACGGCCTCGCGGTATCCGGCGTGGGCGCGGCGGGTGCCGCCGAACACCTTGACGACGCCGATGCCGTGCACGAATTCCACCACGGCGGCGCTGACCCGGCCGAAGGCGGAGTCCAGCTCGGTCATCTTCTCGGTGAAGCCGCGCATCATGAAGGCGTAGGCGGTGAAGTAGACGGGCAGGGTGGCGAGCGCCAGCAGGGCGAGCCGCCAGTCGACCCAGAGCAGGTAGCCGAGACCGGCCAGCGGCAGAGTGACCGCGCCGGAGAGTTCGACGTCGTGGTGGGCGATCAGGTGGTGCAGGTCGTCGATGTCCTCCTGGGCGGCCTTGCGGACCTGTCCCGAGGTGGTGGCCGAGTACCAGCCCAGCGGCACCCGGCCGAGCTTGGCGACCATGCGGCGCCGCAGGTCGGCCTGGAGCCGGCCGTCGGCGAGGTGGGTGATCCACAAAGCGGTGCCGTTGCAGCTCCAGCCGATGACCAGGGTCACGGCGACGGCGACGGCCGCGGTGACCACGCGGTCGCGGTCCAGGGGGCCGTCGGCGAGCAGGGTGCGGCCGATCTCGGCGATGCCGACGAAGGGCACCAGGTTGGTGACGGCACCGATCGCGCCGAGAACGATGCCCAGCCGGGTCATCCAGGCGACGGGGCGGCGCAGTTGGCGCAGCGCATCGGCGGTACGCCGCCTCGTCGCGGTCGTCGGGGGGCGTTGGCGGCGGGGCTTCGGGCTGCTCGGGCGCGGTCGTGGATTCGGTGGTGGTGGTCATCGGGCGGTGACTCCCTTGGTGTCCCGGCCCGGCCGCAGCGGGGCCGCCAGGTGCTCGGCAACCGTGTGCACGTGGGGCAGTTCGATGATGCTGAAGTGGTTGCCGGGTATGTCGGCGACGGTGAACCTGCCGAGGCAGGTCTCGGCCCAGAAGGGCTCGGCGAGGTGGCCGACGCCGCCGGTGACGCCGAACGACTGCTGTTCTTCGGCCCGCAGGAACGTCATGTCGCCCGCGTAGGGCTCCAGTTGCAAGTGAGCCGCCTTCATGCTGTGCCGGCAGGTGCGGAACAGGGCGGGGACCAGCTCGGCGTCGACCGGTACCTGAGCGTTGTCCTGGGCGGCGCGGGCGTAGCCGGCCAGCCGCTCCTCCTGGGGACGTTCGGCGGCGCGGCGGGCGGCGGCGGCCACCGCTGCCAGTCCTTCGTCGCCGTCCAGCGCACCCAGCGCGCCGGCCTGTATGCGTCCGCTCCCGCGTGCGGTGAGCAGTTCCACCGCACGGTAGACGTCCCGGTCGGCGACGCCCGGTCCGAAGACGGCGGGCACCGGATCCAGGCCGAGGTTGGGCACGAAGATGGACTCGTAGGCCAGTTCCTCGTCGGTGTCCAGGAACATCGGGATGCTGTCCACCAGGGTCAGATCGTCCACCCTGAGACCGCGTTCGGTCAGCCGCCTGGCGACCTCGGTGGCCAGCAGCCCGCCCAGGCAGTAGCCGATCAGCTGGAAGCGGGTGTATCCCTCGTCGGCGAGGCGTCGGGCGTAGCGGTCGGCAACGGTCGCCACCAGTTGCTCCGGCGGCGTCGCCGTGTAGATTTCGGCGTCGGCGACGGCCACGCCGATGACCGGGCCGAGGTCCTGGGCGGCCAGCGCCCGGCCGAGGTGCTGGAAGTAGTCCAGGGTGCCGAGTGCCGCGTGGAACATGACCCGCACGGTGCCGTCCGGGTGCGGGGCGCCTCCGAACGGGACGAGGAGGGCATTGCCTCCGGTCTCGCGGGACTCGCCGGGTGCGGCTCCCGCGCCGGACTCCCCGGACGTGCTCAGGGCGCGGGCGAGTGCCTGGACGGTGGGCTCGTTGAGCATCTGCCGCAGCAGCGCGTCGTAGGCGAAGGCCGCCGCCTCGGGCACGTCTTCCCGCAGCCGGCCGGCCACCCGGGCCAGGATCAGCGAGTCGGCGCCGTGGTCGTAGAAGTTGTCCTCGGGCGCGAGCGCGGTGATCCCGAGGGCCGTGGCCCACAGCGCGCACAGCCGCTCCTCCAGTCCGGCGTCGGCGCCGGGCGCCTCCACCTCCGCGCCGGCCAGTTCACCCGGGCGTCGCGCTGCCAGTGCCCGGCGGTCGATCTTGCCGTTGGCGGTGACCGGCAGCGCGTCGACGATCTGCAGCTGGGCGGGCACCATGGCCGCGGGCAGCCGCTCGGCGGCGAACGCGGCGACCTCTTCCGGGCGCACCGGTGCCCGGTCCGTCTTCGCGCGCAGCACGAACAGCCGGTGTCCGGCCGGCTCGAAGGCGTGGCCGGAGCCCGGCAGGGTCAGCACGTCCTCCGCTCCGGCACGCTCGAACACGTCACGCCAGCCCGCCTCGTCAAGCAGCGGGCACGTCCCGTACTCGTGGTCACCGTCGCCCGGCTCCATCAAGAACCCCTGGGTGAGCAGGATGTGCGGGTGAGCGCCGACCGGTTCGGTCACCACCAGCAGCCCTCCCGGCGCGAGGAGTTCGACCGCGGCCCGCACCGCACGGGCGCTGTCCCGCGCGCTGTTGAGCATTCCGGCACACACCACGAGGTCGGCGGAGTTCGGCGGCAGCCCCTGCGCGAGGAGGCCGCGGTCGACGTCCACCACGCCGTAGCGCACCCCCTGCCCGTGGAACGCGGCGCGTGCCCGGGGCAGGAAGGACGGGCTGACATCGGTGAACAGGTAGTCCACGGCGAGCCCTTCGAGCAGCGGCAGGACCGACTCGGTGGTCGCGCCGATGCCGGCGCCCAGTTCCACGACGCGCAGCGGCCCGGGTCCTTCGTGCTCGGCCGCCCGGCGGTGGACGACGGCGGCGAGGGCGGCGTTGAGGTGGCGGGAGAGGGCGTCGTCCCGGTAGACGGCGCGGGCGGGGGCGTCGTCCCCTTCGGGGAAGAGCAGGTCGAAGGGGTTGAGGCGGTCCTCAAGGAGCGCGTCCAGGCGCTCCGCGTGCGCGCGGTGATAGGCGAGGTAGTCGTCCGTGCACAGGCCGTCCGCGACGCCGCGGGCCACCTCGTGCCAGGCGCGCGCGACGTCCTCGGGACCGGCCTGATGCGCGGCCCGGTAGCGGCCGTCCGCGTCCCGCCTCAGCAGCTCGGCGTCCGTTAGCGCCACGAGCCAGTGCCGCACCAGCCAGCGGTGCCGTGGAGCCACTCGGGCCGCGTCCAGCATCTCGTCCGTGCTCTCGGCCTCGTCGGCCGGCGCTCCGCGCCGCCGCAGGGCATCGAGCATGGTCAGCAGGGACGCCCGCCGCAGGGCCTCGTGATGGGCGGCGATCCGCTCGGCTCCGGCGCCGGGCAGGAGACGGTCGGCGTAGCGCTGGGCGGCGGTCTTGAGCCGGGTGTCCCGGGCAGTCTCGTCCGGCCGGGTGCGCGGGGCCGGTTCGACGAAGCCGAGCAGAGTACGGTCGCCGCCGGCGTCGCTCACCACGGCCGCGGCGGCGCCTGCCGCCGGGTGGGCCAGCAAGGCGGCCTCGACCTCGCCGAGTTCGATACGGTGGCCGCGGATCTTGACCTGGTTGTCGTCCCGGCCGAGGAACTCGATCTCGCCGCCGGGCAGATAGCGGCCCACGTCACCGGTCCGGTACAGCCGCTGCCCGTCGCGCGGGTGGCCGGGGAATCTGCGGGCGGTGAGATCCGGATCGCCGAGGTAGCCGAGCGCCAGCCCCTCCCCCGTGATGCAGAGTTCGCCGGGGGCCCAGACCGGACAGTCCTCCCCGTCCTCGCCCAGCACCCGGAATCCCTGGTTCCGCAGCGGAACGCCGTAGGGGATGCTGGTGCGGCCGTCGTCCGCCTCGGTGATCGGGTGGTGGATGGACCAGATGGCCGCCTCGGTGGCACCACCGAGGGAGGTCAGCGAGAGCCCGGGCAGCAGGGTTCGCAGCCGGCCGGGCAGCGGCACGGGGATCCAGTCGCCGGAGAGCAGGGCCAGCCGCAGGGTGGGCAATTCGACGGGCTCGGTGGTCACGTAGTCAGCGAGCATGTGGAGTTGTGCCGGCACGGAGTTCCACAGGGTCACACCGTGCTCGGCGACCAGCCGCGCCCAGTGGGACGGGTCGGCGCCGCGCGCAGGATCGGGCAGGACCAGGGCGGCGCCCGTGGCGAGCGCGCCGAAGACGTCGTACACCGACAGGTCGAAGCCGAGCTGGGCGAGCTGGAGCACCCGGTCGCCGCCGGTGATCCCGAATCTGTCGTTGATGTCGGTGACGGTGTTGAGCGCGGCGCGGTGGGAGGTGACGACCCCCTTGGGATCGCCGGTGGAGCCGGAGGTGTAGATGACGTAGGCGGGTGCCTCGGGGTCGCCGTCCGCCGGAACCGGCAGTGCGGTGGAGGGTATGAGGCGGTCGACGTCGCTGCGGTCGACGCCCTCGGGGCGCCCCTCGCCGTCGTCCACCCAGTCCACCCAGTCCACCCAGGATTGGGTGAGGATGTGCCGGGCGCCCGAGGCGGTCAGCAGCCGGGCGCGCCGCAGCGTGGGCTGGGTGGTGTCGACGGGCACGTAGACGCAGCCCGCCAGCAAGGCGCCCAGTACGGCGGCGGCCTGTTCGGGGCCCTTGTCCATGACGACGGCGATCCGGTCTCCTTCGGTGCGGCCCGCCGCGCGCAGGGCGTCGGCCACGGCCCCGGCACTCCGGGCCAGTTCGCCGTAGCTGACCGTGCCGAAGGCGCCCAGCAGCGCCGGTGCGTCGGGGTGGGCGGCGGCGCGGGCGAAGAAGCCCTCGTGCAGCAGGCCGTCGGGCAGCGGTCCCGCCGTGTCGTTGGCGGCGCGGCGCTCCTCGGCCTGCCAGGCGGGCAGGGCGACGGGCTCGGCGCTGTCCCAGGCGTCGGGCTCGTCGGCGAGCGCTTCGAGCAGCGCGCCGAAAGTGCCCAGCATGTCCTCGGCCATCCCCTCGGGCAGCACGCCCCGCCTGATGTCCCAGTTGACCTCCAGGTCGCCGGAGCCGTCACCGACCTGGCAGTCCAGGAAGACCTGCGGGGTCTGGGTGATGCCCGCCCCCAGGGTGCGCCCGCTTCCCTCCGACGAGCCGGGGCCCAGCCCCAGCGAGCTGGTGAAGACGTACGGCATCAGGGTCGCGTCCCGGCCGCGGGCCCGGGTGAGGTCGCGGATGACCTCCACCCCGGAGTACAGGCGGTGGTCGAGATCGGTGAACAGGCGCTCGCCCAGCCGCTTCGCCCGCTCCGCGGGAGCCGCTCCGGCCTGCTCCTCGACCGCGAGCAGGGTGACGGAGGTGAAGTCGCCGACCAGGCGGTCGACGTCCGGATGCAGGGGCAGGCGGTTGAGCAGCGTCAGGTTGACGGTGAAGGACTTGCGGCGGCTCCATCGCTCCAGAACCGACACGTACGCGGCCAGGACGACGGTGGTGGGGGTCAGTCCGCGGTCCGCCGCCCGGCCACGCAGTCGTTCCCAGGCCGGCTGCGGCATGCGGTGGGACAGCCGCACGAACCGGGGTTCGCGCTCGGCGGGTGCGGTGACCAGCGGCAGGTCGGGCGCGGGAGGCAGGGAGTCCAGTCGCGAACGCCAGTAGTCGCGGTCGCGGCGGTGGCGCGCGGTGGCGCGCTGGGTGCGTTCGGCCAGGACGTAGTCGCGGAAGGAGATCGCAGACGTCGGCAGCCCGGAGGTGTCCGAGGGGTCGGGTGAGGCCAGGAGGGTGTCCAGCTCGTCGAGCAGGATCGCGGCGCTGGCCCAGTCGGCCACCAGGGAGTCCAGCGAGAAGTGCAGTATGTCTCCGTCGGGCAGCCGGGTCACCCGCAGCTCGAACAGGGGCCAGCGGGCGGTGTCGTAGGTGCGGTGGCCCATGTCGGCCCGCACCTCTTCCAGCTGCGCCGTGCCGCGGTCCGGTGCGTCGCGCAGGTCGGCGACGGCGACTCGGCAGCGCTCCACCTCGGGCAGGACCTGCTGGTAGCCGTCCTCGTAGACGACCGCACGCAGCATGTCGTGCCGGGCGATCAGGGCGTTCCAGGCGTCCTCCAGGGCCGCGGGGGCGAGGCGGGGGTAGTGGACCTCCAGGTAGCCGTGGCAGGCGACCCCGCCGTGCCCGAACGGGTCCCGCCTGCCCAGCAGGTAGGCGCTCTGCACGTCGGTGAGCGGGAACGGCTCGTGGGCGGCGGCGGGATCGGCGGTGACCGTACGTGCGGCGTCCTCCGCGTCCAGCAGGGCGACGACCTGTTCCTTGTGCGCGCGCATGGCGGCGCGGCGTTCCTCGGTGAGGACGCCCTGCGGGGCCCGGAAGCGTATCTGGCCGTTCTCACTCCACAACTCGACTCCCAAATCGGTGAGTTCGTCGAGCAGGCCGGCCGCGGTGGTGTGTGCGGTCATGACGTGGAGGACCCCTTGTCGTGGGTGATGGGCGGCATAGGTGTGGTGTCGGCCGGGACGAGTACGGCGCCGTGCAGCAGGGCCCGGTCGAGCGGTTCGGCCAGTCCGGCGAGGTGCACGTCGCGCACGGCGGTCACCGGTGCCTCCTCCAGCCGCAGGCCCGGTGCGTCGCCCGCCAGGCGCCGGACGGCGGGCAGGTCCGCCGGGCGGACCCCGAGCACGATCCGGGAGATCGCCCGCGCTCCGTTGGGATGGCGTACGTCGGCGGGGTGCTGCGGCGGGTCGTAGGCAGTGACCAGGAACGGCAGGCGTCCGGACCTCGGGTAGGAGAAGGCGAAGTGCGTCTCGTTGCCGTCGGGACGCCGTCGCCTCCAGCGGACGGCGCGCCCGCATGGCACCCCGTCGGCAGCGAGTTCCCTGGTGAGGTCGGCCAGTTCGACGTCCTCCACCAGGAGGGCCAGATCGCAGAAGCCTTCCTCCTGGCCGGCCCAGCGGAGCATGCGCTCGCCCGCACCCCGGCCGAAGCGAAGGTCGACGGCCAGTCGCATCCAGCGGGCCACCGGGGGCGTGGTCACCAGCTCGATCACCGGCCCCTCTGGAAACCAGACGTGCGCGTGCAGCGCCTTGCGCTCGGGAGCGGTCGCGTAGGCGACCTGGAAGCCGGCAGCACGGAAGCCGTCGACCGCGCGGGGCAAGTCGTGCACCCGGACCAGGACGTGACTGCACCGCCGTGAGAGGGAGGGGCGGGGAGAAGGTTCAGTCATCGGGTCGGACCTTCCGCGGAGTCGGTGGTGAAGGAGGCGACGGCGCCGGCCGCGGCATCCCGCAGGTCGGTCCAGGGCACGACGGGCGGCTCGGGGGGCGTGATCAGCTCGGGCATGCCGAGCTGTGCGGTCAGGTCGGCCCAGCAGCGGGACACCGAGAGCGCCCACTGTCCGGCCGCCGGCCGCCGGAGCGGGTCGGCCGCGGCCTCGCGCAGGCGGTGCAGGGCGGCCAGGACTGCCCGCGGCCACAGGCGGGCGAAGATTTGGTGGTAGCTGTCGGCGGCCGGGTGCAGTGGGACGGTGGACGGGGTGGCGAGCCGTTCGGTGCCGGGCCCGGCGAGGATCAGGCGTCCGGTGGCATCGCGCGGCGCGTGCAGGCGCGGGTTCCACAGCACGGGTCCGTGGGTGTCGGCAAGGGAGAGCACACCGGCGTCCGTACCGAGGGCGATGCGGTGCAGCAGGTGGGAGTGGTTGTCCGGGTCGTCCGGGTGCACTGCGTTCTGCACCCGGAGGGTGACGGGCGTGCCGCCGACCACGGCATGCAGTGTGCGGAACGGCTGCGCCCCGTCGGCGGGACCGGCGAGCATGCGGTGCAGCAGGTGGGAGTGGTTGTCCGGGTCGTCCGGGTGCACTGCGTTCTGCACCCGGAGGGTGACGGGCGTGCCGCCGACCACGGCATGCAGCGTGCGGAACGGCTGTGCCCCCTCGGCCGCACCGCCGAGTGGGGCGTCGGGGG
>NZ_JASKYT010000156.1:0-15044 GCF_041028275.1 Streptomyces sp. PU-14G | reverse complement strand
CGCCCCTTCGCCCTCCCTGTACGAGGAACTGGGCCTGCCCCCGGCCCTCAACGCCAACGGCAAGATGACCGCGCTCGGCGGCAGCAGGCTCAGCGACGGTGTGATCGCGGCCATGGCCGAGGCCGCACGCAGCCACGTCGTGATGGACGAGCTGCTCGTGGCGGCGGGACGCGACCTGGCGACCGCGACCGGCAGCCAGGACGTCTGTCCCACCACGGGCGCCGCGTCCGGTATCGCCATGGCCGTCGCCGCGCTCATCGCGGGCGAGGACCTGGCCAGGATCGAGGCGCTGCCCGATCCGGGCGACCGGCCCCACGAGGTCGTCCTGCCCAAGGGGCACGCGGTGCACTTCGGCGCCCCCGTCCGGCAGATGATCGCGCTCGGCGGCGGCAGGGCCGTGGAGGTCGGTGCGGCCAACAAGGTGCGTGCCGCGCACGTCGCCGCGGCGATCGGGGAGCGCACGGCGGCGCTGTTGTACGTCCAGTCGCACCACGCGGTCCAGAAGGGCATGCCGTCCCTCGCGGAGGTGGTCGCGGTGGGCCGGGAGCACGGGGTGCCCGTGATCGTCGACGCCGCCGCGGAGGAGGACCCGCGGGCCTGGACCTCGACCGGCGCCGACCTGGTCGTCTTCAGCGGCGGCAAGGCACTCGGCGGCCCGGCGTCCGGCCTCGTCTGCGGGTCCGCGACGCTGGTCGCCGCCTGCCGGGCCCAGTACGCCGGCATCGGCCGGCCGATGAAGGTCGGCAAGGAGACGGTGCTCGGGCTGGTGCGCGCGGTACGCGAGCACGCCGCGCGATCCGACGGCGGCCAGGGCGGCCGGAACGGCCTGGGCGTCCACCACGACCGCATGGCACGGTTGGCTGCCCGGCTGGACACACTGGCCGGCATCACGGCGCGCGTCGTGCGCGATGAGGCGGGCCGCGACATCCACCGTGCGCAGCTGCTCGTCGACCCCGCGCGAGCGGGCCGGGACGCCACGGGGCTGGCGGCCGAACTCGCCGCGGGCAGCCCACCGGTCTTCCTCCGCGACCATCACGCGGGCTCGGGCCGCCTGGCCGTGGACCCCCGCTGTCTGACGCCGGACGAAGAGGAGGCGGTCGTGCGCCGGCTGACCGACCTGCTCGGTGACGCCCCGCGCTGACCCGCCCGCACCACTGCCCCAACGCCCCAACGCCCCGGCGCCCGCTGGGCACGCACAGCCCGTACAAGACCCCTACACATGCAAGGAGATCATCCCGTGATGACGGTCGAACGACGCCTCAAGGTCACCGAAGCGGCCGGGCTGCACGCCCGCCCGGCGGCGGCCTTCGCCCAGGCGGCTGCCCAGGCGGCGGCCGAGGTGACCGTCGCCCGCGTGGACGCCGGGCCCGAGGCGGCCGGCGTCCCGGCGCACAGCGTGCTGTCGCTCATGACGCTGAACATCCGCTGCGGCGACGAGATCGTGCTGCGCGCCAGCGGAGACGACGCGGACAGCGCACTGGAGACCCTCGTCCGTATCGCGGCACCCGCGTGAGCGCCGCCCACGAGCCGGCCGCGCCCGGCGCCCAGGAGGGACCCGTCGCGGACCTGGGCTCCACGGCCCATCTGTCCCCCGCCCTGCGGTCGGACATCGCTCGGCTGGAGGCGGCGCGGATCGTACCGACCGTGCGGGCGCACGACGCGGAGACCGCCGACCAACTGGCCCGCACGCTGTGGGATGCGGGCGTGCGCGCCTTCGAGTTCACCGCGACCACTCCCGGCTGGCGGGGATTGGTCGCCAGGTGGGCGCGGCGCGAGCCCGCACTTCTCCTGGGCCTGGGCACCGTCACCTCGGCGTCCGTCGCCGAGTCGGCGCTGGAGGCCGGTGCCCACTTCCTGGTCAGCCCGTTCCAGGTGCCCGAGGTGCGCCAGGTAACGGACGCGGCGGACCGGCTGTTCGTCGAGGGCGGGCTCAGCCCGACGGAGCTGCGGGCCGCCGCGCTGCGCGGCGTCGCCAAGCTCTTCCCCGCGCACGTGGGCGGCATCGCGTATCTGCGCTCCCTGCGCTCGGTTCTGCCGGGAGCCCGGATCATGGCGACCGGCGGAGTGGGGGTGGAGACCGCAGCGGACTGGCTGGCCGCTGGTGCGTTCGCCGTGAGCATCGGCAGGGAGCTGACCGAGACCGACGACGTGCCCGCGGCGCTGGCGCGGCTGCGGGAGCAGCCGGCAGCGAGGACCAACGCCTGAGCAGGTCACCGCCTGCTCAGGCGGCCGTCTCGCAACCCGACGACGCGCGAGACCCCGACCGGACGGGGGCGGCGTTCGCAAAACGCCGCCCCCGAGGTGAGTCGGGCCGCTGCCGGCGTGACGGCGGCCCGCGCGGTCACAGTCGGACGTCGCCGCACAGGTGCACCTCGACCCCCAGCTCGGCGAAGAGCGCCGCCTTGGCGCGCAGCGCCTTGTCGGCGGTGGCCGCCTCAGGGGCGTAGGCCACGTTGAGGTGGTTGGCGCGGTGCCGGGCCATGAACTGGTCGCGGCTGACACCGTGCAGCACGGCGTGCATGATCGGCCACTGCGGATTGGTGGCGTCGAGCCGCCGCCGGGTCTCCTCCTGCGGCAGCTCGACCGACGTACCGCGGCCGAGGTCGACGTGGAGACGGCCGTCCCTCACGAAGACGCGGGACCAGACGATCCCACCCCCGGTTTGGAGACACCGCTGAGGGTGCCGCCGCCGAGCGGGAAGTACATCGGGGGTCGAGCCAGTCGCGGACCCCCCGAGCCTCCTCGTCGGAGACCTTCCGCATCTCGGCGACCAGGGCGCTCTGGGACAGGCGCGCCTTGCAGACGCCGCTGTACTGCCAGACGCCCTCGACGACGATCAGCGGTGCGTCGGGCGGCAGGTGCGTGAAGACCTCGATCCCCGCCCGTTGGCTGTCGATGAACCCGTGCCCCTTGTCCTGGTCGACGGCGTGGCCCCGGCGCACGTTCCAGCCAAGATCCAGGAGCGCGGCGGTGAGGTCGCTCTCCAGCTTCTCCTGGGTGGGCCGGCAGGTGACGTTGGCGGCGGGGCGCAGGTCTCCGCTGGCCACGGTGTAGACGGTGTGCGGCTCGGCGGCGGGCGGTTGGCTGGGTCAAGACGTCCGGGTTGACATGACGGCACGGTGACGGCGCGGAGACGGAAGCACCGCGGGGCGACCAACGCCGAGCAGGGCGGCTCAGTGATGGAAACCGGTCGCCTTCCACTCGTCCCGCTCCAGCGGGCCGGGCTGACGGCACAGTGCGGGCCTCAACCGCTCCGGGAGCCGAGCAACAGGCCGGCCAGGTCGGCGGCGGCCTGCGGCTCCCCACGTGGTCACGAAGGTCGCCAGGTCGAGCGTCTGCGTGGCGGACGCTTCGGCACGGCGAGCCGCGGGGCCCGCCGCAGCGGGCCTGCCGCCGCGGACGCGTCTGGTCAGCGGTCCTGCTGCCGCGGACGCGGCTGGGGCGACGCGGTCGGCCGAAGGTCCCGCACCACGTCGCTCACCATGCGGAGCGAGGCGGCATCGAGGACGTTGCCGAACTCGATCACGCGGACGCGTCCGGCGAAGCGCGCTCTGAGGTCGGGCATCTCGCTGGGGACGACCACCAGGTCGATGCCGCGCAGGTGCGCGTCGGTCGTGCCCGTCAGCACCTCGATGTTGGTGACGCCGGCTTGCGCGAGCGAGTCGCGGATGCTCGCGGCCTGGTCGTCGGCCGCGTACCACAGGCCCACGGTGCGGCTCCCGGGCACCTTGGCGATCTCGAGCAGCGTGCGGATGTGCGGCGCCACCACGAGCGCGATGACGTCCGTCGTCGGACGGCGCAGCAGGCTGCGTGCCTCGGCGAGGTGGAAGAACGTCGTCAGCACCAGATCGTGGTGCTGGTCGGCGGGTTCGAACGCGCCGAGCACGAGCGGTTCGATGGGGATGCCCAGGTGCTTCTCCAGCTCGCCGCTGAAGTAGTCGGCGCGGTCGGCGTTGCATTCGACGAAGCACACCTTGGGCGCGGCGTCCGCGACCCGTCCCGCGAAGTCCGCCACGAGTTCCTGGATCTCGGCGGTGGACAGCCCGAGCTCGACGCACTCGCGAGCTGCCGCCTCCAGGACCGCACGGGCCCGCTCCCGAGCCGCGGAGGCCGAGCGCGCCTGCTGTCCGCCGACGACGACCATGCCGTTGCGGCCGCGGGCTTCCACGAGACCTCGCGCTCGCAACTCGCGGTAGGCGTGCGCCACCGTGTTGCGGTTGATGCCCAGATTGTCGGCGAGCAGGCGGGAACCGGGCAGACGCTCGCCGTCGTGCAGCTGCCCCATCTCGATCATGTATGTGAGCTGCGTGACGATCTGACGGTAGACCGGGACGTCGGACTGCCGACTGACATGGAGGTTGGCGACCATGGCCCCCCGCTTCGCTGTGATGGCCATGGACTGTTATGGCCCACGAAGGAGCCTAGTGCACTAGGACAAAAACAGCAGCAGTTCCCGCGCGGGTGCGCCCCGTCTCAGCTGCCTGCACACCGGTCCCGAGCGGCGCCGAGGCCCCACGGCATTGGCGTCGGAGCCGGAATGGCATAGCGTGCTATGCCACATACAGTGTCGACGTCCCGCGTCGCCACCGACCGCCTGCCCCCGCCGGGGGCCGCCCGCAGCGATGCAGGAGATTCCATGAGCACGGACACCTTCTGGAACGACGTCGACCGCCACATGGTCCGGTACGGCGCGGGCTTCACGCCGCGCGTGATCGAGAGTGCCGGCGGCTCCTACGTCCACGACAGCGACGGCACGGCCGTCCTGGACTTCACCTCCGGCCAGATGAGCGCGGTCCTGGGGCACTCGCATCCGGACATCGTGCGCGCCGTCACCCACTCGGTCGCCACGCTGGACCATCTGTTCAGCGGGATGCTGTCCCGGCCGGTCGTCGACCTGGCGAAGAAGCTCGCCGGGACACTGCCCGACTCCCTGAGCAAGACGCTGCTGCTCACGACCGGAGCGGAGTCCAATGAGGCGGCCCTCAAGATGGCCAAGCTGTACACGGGCAACTACGAGATCGTCTCCTTCGACCGGTCGTGGCACGGCATGACCTCAGGAGCCGCGGCAGCGACCTTCTCCGCCGGGCGCCGTGGGTACGGCCCGCCCCTGCCGGGCAACCTCACCCTGCCGACGCCCAACGCCTACCGCTCGCCGTTCCGCCGCCCCGACGGCTCCTACGACTGGGAGGCCGAGCTCGACTACGGGTTCGCCCTGGTCGACCAGCAGTCCACGGGGGCACTGGCCGCATGTCTGATCGAGCCGGTCCTCTCGTCCGGCGGCATCATCGACCTGCCGCCGGGCTACCTCGCCCGCCTCAAGGACATGTGCGCCGAGCGCGGCATGCTCCTCGTCCTCGACGAGGCACAGACGGGCCTGGGACGCACGGGTCACATGTACGCCTTCGAGCGCGACGGGGTGGCGCCCGACATCCTCACCCTCTCCAAGACGCTCGGCGCAGGTCTGCCGGTCGCCGCGGTGGTGACCGGCGCCGACATCGAGCAGGTCTGCCAGGAGCGCGGTTTCCTCTTCTTCACCACGCATGTCTCCGATCCCCTGGCGGCGACCGTCGCACTGACCGTCCTGGACGTCATCGAGCGCGACGGCCTCGTCGCGCGCTCCGCGGAGCTGGGCGCACAGCTCACCGACCGGCTCACGGGCCTTCGCGACGCCTACGAGGTCGTCGGTGACGTCCGGGGACGCGGCCTGTTGCAGGGCATCGAGCTGGTGCACGACAAGAAGAGCAAGACACCCGCCGACGCGCTCGGCCAAGCCGTCACGGCGGCATGCCTCGAACGAGGACTGCATCTGAACATCGTCCAGCTGCCCGGTATGGGAGGGATCTTCCGGATAGCCCCGCCACTCACGACGAGTGACGAAGAACTCCACACCGGCGTCGACATCCTGGAGGCCTCACTCAAGGCGGTCCTGGCGGGAAGGTGACGCCGCCGGGCGGACACGGCGGCAGGAGCCGGACGTCTGCTCGCTGCCGGGAGCGCCGAAGTCCCGGCGCGCGGCCCGCGTCGCCTCGGTTGCCCGGGCCGTGCACCGGTCCTGGCGGTCGCGTCAGTGGCGCACCAGCAGGCCGCGTTCGAGGGCCACGACCACCGCGTGGGTGCGGTCGCTGACGTCGAGCTTGGCGAACACCCGCAGGAGGTGGGTCTTCACGGTCGCCTCCGCGATGTGCAGCCGCTCGCCGATGGCGGCGTTGGACAGCCCGTCGGCGGCGCCGTTCAGCACGTCCAGTTCCCGGCGCGTGAGGGCCGCGGTGGTGGGCCGGCGCATGCGGGCGACGAGGCGCTCGGCGACGCGGGGAGCGAGCACCGTCTCGCCGCGGGAGGCGGCGTGGACGGCGTCGACGAGTTGTTCGCGGGTGGTGTCCTTGAGCAGATAGCCGACCGCACCCGCCTCAACCGCCCGTTCGATCTCGACATCGGTGTCGTACGTGGTCAGGATCAGGACCTTCGTCGCAGCCTGCCCCGCGACGATCCGCTCGGTGGCACCCACCCCGTCGAGAACCGGCATGCGCAGGTCGACGAGAGCCACATCAGGGCGCACCTCCTCGACCAGGGCCACCGCCTCGCGCCCGTCGCCCGCCTCGCCGACCAGGGTGATCGACGGCTCCGGGGCCAACAGCGCCACCACTCCGGCCCGCATCACCGTGTGGTCGTCCGCGACGACCACACGGACACCGCTCCCCTCGGGAGACGAACGACCTGCGCTGCCGGGGGCCGTCACGCGGCGGCCTCCTCGCGTGCGGGCAGCGCGGCCAGTATCCGGGTGCCCTCGCCCGGCGCGCTGGTGACGGTCAGTGCCCCGCCCAGTTCCGCCAGGCGCCGTGCCATACCGTCCAGCCCGAAACCGTTCGCCTCAGCCACCACGAAGCCCTTCCCGTCGTCGGTGATTTCCAGCTCGATCCACTCGTCACCGCAGCTCAGCGTGGCGCCGACGTGCGTGGCACCGGCGTGCTTGCGCACGTTGGCCAGGCTCTCCTGAGTGCACCGCAGGAGCGCGATCCGCGTCGGCTGGTCGCATACGGCGTCCCCCAGTTCGGCCTCCACGGCGACAGCCGTGTCCTGCGCGAACCGGTCCAGGGCGCGGCGCAGGGTGCGCGCGACGGAGTCCGGGGCGATGCCCTCGCGCGGGGCCGACCCGACCAGGACGCGGGCCTCCGCCAGGTTCTCGCGGGCCGTACGCTCGATGGACTCCAGCTGCCGCGAACCCCTCGCCGGGTCGGTCCGCACGTTCTCCCGCGCCGCCTCGGCCAGCACGACGATGGATGCGAAGCCCTGGGCCAGGGTGTCGTGGATCTCCCGCGCCATGCGTTCGCGTTCCTCGGCCGCGCCCTGTCGCTGGTAGGCGGCGGCCAACTGCCGTTGCGTGTCCTCCAGGGCCGCGCCCAGGCGGTGGGCACGCTCCTCGCCCTGTGCGAGGACGCGGCGCGCCCACAGCCCCAGACCGACGCCCGCCGCGTAGCCGAACGTGGTGATCGTCAGGTCGCCGCCGAAGAACTGCGGGTTCCACTGCTCCCGTGGCAGACCCGCTGCCACCGAGACCACCGCGGCGGCTCCGCTCCAGGCCACCGGGGCGCGCGAGCCGGGGCTGTGGATCCAGAAGAGCGGCAGCGACACCACGTACAGCGCCGCGCCGCCGCCGAGGAGCGCCGAGAGCACGCCCATCCCCGCGACGAGCACGGCGAGGAAGGCCGCCGGCCGCACCGCGGGCCGCTCGGCGTGGCCGCGCAGACTGGCGTAGCACAGCCCCAGCGCGGTCACCGCGGCCCAGACGGGGAGCCGGACCGCGGTGGGCTCGTCGGCCACGCCGAGGGCGGGCGGCGCCAGCCCGAACAGCACCCAGCCGGCGGAGTACCACCGGTGGTACGTGGCGACGGTGGCCCGTTCGCCGGGCTGGGAGAGGTCAGGCACGGAATTCACCCTACGTGAGCGAGCGGGCGCTCCGCCGGGTTCGTCGCAGAAGCCCGACCCGGCCGGGAGGGCCACCAGTTGGCCTCGCCGAGCAGCAGCATGAGCGCCGGCAGGACCAGCAGACGGATCACGAAGGCGTCCAGCAACACCGCGACGGCCAGGCTGAAGCCGATCTGCTTCATCTCGATCAGGTGCAGGGCGGCGAAGCTGGCGAAGACGGTCACCATCACGACCGCCGCGCTGGTCACCACGCCCGCCGAACGGCGCACCCCCGCCATGACCGCCTGCCGGGCGGGAAGCCGGGACTGCGCGGCTTCCCGTACCCGGCTGAGCACGAACACCTGGTAGTCCATGGACAGACCGAAGAGGATCACGAAGAGGAACAGCGGTACGCGCGAGCCGATCGAGCCCGTGGAGGTGCAGTCGAGCAGCCCTTCGGCCCAGCGGTGCTGGAAGACCGCCACCAGCACCCCCAGCGACGCCCCCGCGGACAGCAGGTTCAGCACCGCACCGGCCAGGGCCAGCACCACCGAGCGGAAAGCCCACACCGTCATCAGGAAGGTGACGAGCAGCAGCGCGCCGACGACCAGGGGAAGTTGCCGCTTCTGGTGCTCCGGATAGTCGGCATAGCGCGCGACGTCGCCCGTCACCGCGAGCTCGGCGCCGGGGAGCGCGGAGGCGGCACGCGGCACATACGTGTCGCGGAGGCGCTGGAGCGAGGAGCGGGCCTCCTCGGTGCTCACGTGGTGGGGAACCGGCAGCTCCAGCAGGGTGATCCGGCCGTCGGGCGAGACCCGGACACGGGACGTGCCGGCCAGGTCCGGATCGGGTTCGGCTTCCCGGGCGAGCGCGCGCAGGGCTTCGGCCACCTCGTCGGCGTGGTCCGCGCTGTCCCGGACGACGACCTGGTGGGTCGCCTTCAGTTCGGGGAAGGCGGTGTTGAGCCGGTCGAAGGTCTGCATCACCGGGATGGAGCGGGGGTGGGTCTCGCGGCTCATGTCCGTCAGGTTGATGCCCGACAGCGGCGCAGCCAGCGCCAGCAGGAGCAGGGTGGCGGCCCCGAGGGTGACCGCGGGCCGCTTCTCGACGCGGCCGAGCACCGCCTCGGTGACCCGGCCGCCGCGCCAGCGGCGCGTCCGGGCCCGGCCGGAGCGGCGGCTGTTCGTGGGCGTACCGGCGGCGGCCCTCCGGGCGGCGCGGCTCTCCGCGCGGCGCTCGGCGCGCTCGCCCAGCTTCGCGAGGAGTGCCGGCAGCACCGTCAAAGAGCTCACCACGGCGACGAGTGTGACGACGATGGCGCCGGTGGCGAGCGAGGAGAAGATGACGTCGTCGGCCAGGTAGAGGGTCGCGCTGGAGGCGGCGACGGCCAGTCCGGACAGCACCACGGCGCGCCCGGAGGTGGCCGCCGCCAGCTCCACCACGGCGCGCGGGTCGAGCCTCCCCGGCGCTTTGGCGCGCTCCTCCCGCTCCCGCTTGAGGTAGAAGAGCGTGTAGTCCACACCGACGGCCAGACCTATCAGCAGGATGACGTTGGTGCCCACGCCCGCGTCCGGGAAGAGGTGGGAGGCCAGCATGGACAGCCCGACCGCGGCGACGATGGACGACAGTGCCAGCAGCAGCGGCACCACGGCCATCGCCAGCGAGCCGAACGCCAGCAGCAGCGTGATCAGGGTGACCGGCAGCGCGATCTTCTCGGTACGGGCCAGCTCCGTCGAGCGCAGCGCTTCGACGCCCTTGCTGATGGACGGCCCCCCGACCTCCTCGACGCGCAGCCGCGGATGTCCTGCGGCGGCCTCCCGGGTCTGGGCCAGCAGCGGCTCCACGTGCTTCTTGCCGTCGAGTTCCGCTCCCTTCAGCGTCACGGCGATCCGCAGGGCACTGCCGTCGGCCGCGCGCACGGGCGCGCTCACGGAGCGGACCTCGGGCAGCTTCCTCATCCGCGCTGAGACGTCGGCCGCCACGGCCCGCGCTTCGGGCCCGTCGACCGCGCGGCCTCCCCCGGCCCCGGGCGCCCGGGTGATGAGCACCTGCTCCACGGCCCGCTGTTCGAGTCCGCCCTCGGCGGCGAGGGCCTCGGCGCGGCCCGCCTCACCGATGCGATAGTCCTCGGTCGTGGCCGCGTGGGTGCCCACGGACAGCCCGGCGCCCAGGCACAGCGCCACGAAGGCGAACCACCCCGCGATGGCCTTCCACGGGTGGGCAGCGCTCCAACGCGCCGCCCTCACAAGCGTTTTCGTCATGTGTCCATGCTGGTCGCGGCGGTGTGAGCGTGGACAGCACCGGCAGATGGAACCTTCCGTCAACCGGTCGGTGGACGTCTGGGGTGGTGCTGGACACACCCGTGCCGACCGCGAGACCCTGTCGCGGTCGGACATGTGGGCAGGCGCCAGTCGGGCGTGTACGAGGTCAAGGGGCCACCGGGCGAGGCGCATCGGCTGCCGCGTCGTGGCGCAGCGCCGCGCGCCCTGCCGCCCGCCCCGTCCACGCGGTGTCGATGTCGGTGGCCGGACGGGGACGCCACCTGAGTGCCCTCCCTCACCCCCGCGGTCCGAGAAGCCGGGCCTGCTTGCGCTTGAGCTCGTCGAAGCGCGTGCGCACGTAGCGGGTCACCGCCCCGGCCGGATACTCCTGCGGCAGCTCTGTGCGGGTCCCGGTGACCCACCGCGGGAGTTCGATCTCGTCGATGGCGGAGAAGACGTACAGCTCCATCAGGATGCCGGGCATCTCGGGCTCGACCAGCAGGTCGGCCTTGGTGGTGAGGATCTGGCGCATGGCCCGCTGGTTGGGCAGGATGATCGCCTCCACCCATGTCCGCCATTCGGCCAGCTCCTCGTCGGTGGGTGGCTGGTCACCGGGCCGGTCCGGATGGTGCTGGAAGAGGCTCCGGCCGTCGTCGCGGGGGTGGAGCCGGCTGAACGCACGGTAGGCGCCGTGGTTGGCCTCGACGAGGGCCAGAAGGGGCCCGTACAGCTCGGCCAGCTGCCGGTTGAGCCGTTCGAGACTGCGTTCACGCTGGGAGAGGCGCAGGCCGTTGAGGTACGTCGCGAGGTAGCCGGTCAGGGCAACGCAGAGTGTGATCACAGCACTTGTCATGGCACTCGAACACTAGCCGCCGGGTGCGCGGGCCGCTCGTCGTCCCGCGTCGCCCACGGAGGGGTGACGACCGGTTGGTGGCGACGACGCCGGGCGCGGCGCATTGTTCACGGCCGCGGACCGGGTGTCCGAACAATCCGTACGGCGGTGTGCTGGGACGACGGTGCCGGCAGCAGGCACACGAGGACAGTGTCACAGCGCGAGGAGAGGTTGTCGGGATGTTCAAGAGGGGGACCGTCGCCGTGGTGGCCGCCGGACTGGTACTGGCCGTGGGCGGCTGCGGTGGCGGAGCGGACGAGAGTACCGGCGCTTCGGGCAAGGGGTCGGCGAAGCCGGCACCGACCCGGCCGCCGTCCAAGGCGTTGGTGAAGTGGGTCGGCGACATGTGTGAGGTGACGACCGTCCTCAAGACCGTCCGCGAAGACAGCACGGCGGAACTGGAGAAGATCCGCGCACCGAAGGACCCCGGCCCGTCCGCCGACTACCTCGCCGCCAGTTACCTCTCCCGGACGCCGCTGCCGGTCGAGGACACCGAACGCGACCTGGAGCGCCTCGACTCCTCGGGCGTTCCGTCCGCCGACCGGCTGCGCGACGCCTGGCTGAAGAAGGTGAAGGGCGTCGTGTCCGAACTCGACAAGGTGTCACCGGCCGACGCTTTCGAGGACGCCGAGGGCAGCGCCTCGGACGTCGACGAACTCGTCCAGTCCCTCACCTCGCCCAAGCCGAGCCTGACCACGCTGACGAAGAAGGACCCGCGGCTTGCGTCCGCGCACGAGCGCGCCAAGCAGTGCGCCCCTGGCTGGGAGCCCGGCCCGGACGCGTCCACGCCGAAGCCCGACCCCTCCGGGCCGCTGCCCAAGGCGGCGGATGGCAAGAACACCGGCGCCTGCGCGGACGGCGAGTGCGAGGTCCTGGTGACCTCCGCTGTGGACATCACCGCGAACGGGCTGAGCGTGCATGTCACCACGGCAGACGAGTCCGTCACCTTCCGGACGGCCGGAACGGTGATGCAGTTGGGCGGTCAGGGCGGCGTGGCCGAGTTCGGCGACGACCTCACCGTGACGGTGGTCGCGCAGAACAAGGACGGTGCCGTGCTCGAGTTCACCACTCCCTGAGCGCTGTCGGCCACCCGCACCGGCCGCCTGTCCATGTCCGGCTAGCGCGCTTCGCACACCTGGCGGTAGCCGAGTTGCGGCAGGAGTTCCTTCCACTCGGCGCGGGTGAGGACACCGCCGGTGCGGTCGCAGACGGAGTCCGCCGCGCGGGCCGGATCGAGCGTCCACACCCGGGCCGTCAGGTCGTAGCCGACAGAGGCGAGAGTGTCGCCGTCGGGGCTGAACGCGACGGATGTGACGGTGTCGAGGTGCCCGGTGAGCGGCCGGCCGACGGGCTCGGCACGCTGCGGGTCGGCCACGTCCCACAGGCGGACCGTGGTGTCACCGCCGCCGGTCGCCAGCGTCTTCCCGTCCGGAGAGAAGACCACGGACCTGACCGGCCCGCGGTGCCCGGCCAACTCCTTCCCCAACGGCCGTGCACGGCTTGGGCGCCGTACGTCCCACAGCCGCACCGTACGGTCGTCGCTACCGGTCGCCAGGGTCTTCCCGTCCGGGGAGAAGGCCACCGCGTTGACCGTGTGGTCGTACCCCCGCAGGGCGCCGCCCGCGGCACGTGCGCGCGCTGCGCCGCCCACGTGCCACAGCCGCGCCGTGTGGTCCTCGCTGCCGGTCGCCAGGGTGCGGCCGTCCCGGGAGAAGTCCACGGAGGTGACGTCGTCCTTGTGGCCACGCAGCGGTTCGCCGAGCGGCCGTACGTGCTTCGGCCGCCGGACGTTCCACAGGCGCGCCGTGTCGTCTCCTCCGCCGGTGGCCAGCGTACGGCCGCCGGGGGCGAACGCGACGGCGAGAGCGCCTCCGTCGTGCGCGTCCAGCGGTGAGCCGAGCGGGCTCGGATGCCGGGGATCGGTGACGTCCCACAGCCGTACGGTGCCGTCCTTCGAGCCGCTGGCCACCGTACGGCCGTCCGGGGAGAAGGCGACGGCCAGCACCTCGTCCTCGTGGCCGACGAGCATGCGCGGCAGCTGCCGGGGACGCCCCGGCTCGCGTACGTCCCACAGGCGGATCAGCGCGTCGTCGGTGCTGGCGGCGGCGAGCAGGCGGCCGTCGGGGCTGTAGGCGACGGAGGTCACAGGGTTCGTGAAGTCGGTGAGAACGGTCGGCGGCCGGTGCCAGAGGCGGACACTGCGGTCCGCGCCGGTGCTGGCGAGGGTCTGGCCGTCGGGGCTGAAGGCCACCTCCCACACGGCCTCCGTGTGACCGGTCAGCGGCTCTCCGAGTTGCTGCGGGTATGCGGGGTTGGCCACGTTCCACAGGATCGGGGAGTCGTCCCTGCCCGCGGTCGCCAGAGTGCGGCCGTCTGAGCTGAAGGCCACCGACATCACGGCCTCGGTGTGCCCGGTGAGCGGCTCACCCAGCGGGTCGAGGTGCTCAGGGTCGGACGCGTCCCACAGCCGCACGGTCTCGTCGAAGCCGGCCGTGGCGAGGGTGTCCCCGTCCGGCGAGAACGCCAGCGTCCAGACGGAGGCGGTGTGTTCGCGCAGCGGCTTGCCGAGCGGTGCGACGCCCTCGTCCTCGTCGAACCGCCACATCCGCACCGTCCCGTCGAATCCCGCCGAGGCCAGGGTGTCCCCGTCCGGCGAGAACGCGACCGCGCGGACGCTGTTCTCCTTCGATCCGTCGGCGTCGGCGGGCTTGCCCAGTGGTTCCGGGTCGGCCGGATCGCTCAGGTCCCACACCCGTACGGTGCCGTCGTCGCCTGCGGTGGCCAGCGACCGGCCGTCGGGGGAGAACGCGACGGAGACGATGTTCTGCTCGTCGTGGCTCACCACGGGGCGGCCGACGGCGCGGGGCCGCTTCCGGTCGCGGACGTCCCACACCTGGAGGGCGCCGCCTCCCCCGGTGGCGACCAGCAGGTCGCCCTTCTCCGCTTTCGGCGGGCTGAAGGCGACCGCGCCGACCTCTCCACTACTCAGTCTCAGCGGTTCGCTCAGCAGTCTCCGTCTCCCCCCGTGGCTGTCCGCCGAGCCGGGGCGCGCGGTGGTGTCCCACAGCCGGACCGTGCCGTCGTGGCTGCCGCTGGCGAGGGTACGGCCGTCGGGTGCGTAGGCGACGGAGCTGCCGAGGCCGCTGTGTCCGGGCAGCCGGGTCGCCAGCACCCGGCCCGCGTCGGAAGCCAGCCGGGTCCGCAGGTCCTGCGTGGAGCGCATGCGGTGCGCGGCGACGTCGAGCCGGGCGGCCAGCCCCGCGCGGGTGCCGCGGACGCTGTCGGCCTCGGCGGTGAGGCGGCCGAACACGGCGTCGTCCCGCTCGGCCTGTGCCGTGGCGCGCGCCTGGAGGGCGACGACGGCGGTGCCGGAGGCGAGCAGCACCAGCGCGGCGAGTACGGCCACCACCGTGCGGCGCAGTCGCACGGCGCGGTGCCGACGCCGCAGCGAGGCGTTGAGAAACTGGCGTTCGGGCGGAGTGAGTTCGTCGATTCCGCGCTCGGCGTGGCCTGCGGTGACTCGGCGCCCCTCAGGCTCTTCCCGGACCTCGGAGCCTTCCCGGACCTCGGAGTCCCCGGGGTCTTCGCGGGTCCTTTCGATCTTTCGGGCCTTGCGGGCCTCAGGTCCGATGCCGTGCGCCCGTGCGGGGGCCTGGGGGAAGGCGTCACGGGCGGCGCTCAGGCGGGAGCCGGCCCACAGCGCGGCGTTCTCCCGGCCGAGTGTCTGCCACGTACGGGCCGCGTCGGAGAGCGAGCGGTGGATGCGCAACCTGTCCCGTTCGGCGTCGATCCACGCGCGCAGCCGGGGCCAGGCGGTGATGAGGGCTTCGTGGGCGAGGTCGAGCGTGCCGTCGTCGAAGGTGATGAGGCGAGCGCGGACCAGCCTCTCCAGTACCACCCGGGTGTCGGCGGGGTCGCCGAAGTCGAGTTCCGCGTGCTCGGTGGGGCGGCGCGTGTCGGGCGTGCCTCCGCCCAGCTCCCGGCTCTCC
>NZ_JASKYT010000155.1:0-16639 GCF_041028275.1 Streptomyces sp. PU-14G | reverse complement strand
GTGAGCCACCTGGATCTGGGCTCGTTCGTCTTCACCCGCGCGGGTGGCGGGGCCTTACGCAGGCGTGATCGCCCACTGCCGCTGACACCCCGGGCCGCCCCGCCCGGCCCGGGGTGTCAGCGGCAGTGGGCGATCACGCCTGCGTAAGGCCCCGCCACCCGCGCGGGTCCACCCCGCCGGGCACCGGGGCCTGCGGGTCGTAGGGGGCGCGGGTGAAGACGAACGAGCCCAGATCCAGGTGGCTCACCGTGCCGTCGGGCCGCCGCACCGCCTCCAGGCGCTCACCGGCGTAGTACCCCTCCAGCCCCGTCCAGGTGCCGTCGTCCTCGGGCCGGAACGCGGAGCGGCGGCCGGTGCCCGACAGCGGCCCCAGTTCGAGTGCGCCACCCGCCCGCACGCGCACGCCGATCACCTGGGTTCCCCAGTACCACGGTCCTGCCAGTTCCAGCAGCGCCGGATCGACCTCGGGCAGGGGGCGCCAGGGCTCGGGGAACCGGGGTTCCGCGTCCGCCACCGTCCGGATCAGGTCGGCGGCCACCGTCTCGACGGCGGGGCCCGACGTGCAGTTCGCGAGAACCACCGCCGCGAGATCCTCCTCCTCACAGGCCGACAGCGCCGCGAGATAGCCCGGCAGCGACCCCGAGTGTCCAAACAGGGTGCGTCCGTGCTGCCGCGTGAGGGAGACGCCCAGCCCGTAGGTGCCGCTCCAGTTCCCGGCCGCGGCCGGCGCGTACGGCACCCGCATCTCCCGCACCGACGCGGGGCTCAGTACCCGCTCGTCGCCCCGCAGCAGGAAGCCGGCGAACCGGGCGAGGTCGGCGGTGGTGGACCACAGCTGGCCCGCGGCTGCCATCAGGCCCAGGTCCTGGGCAGGTTCCGGCAAGAGCGCGTCCGCCCAAGGGTGCACGGCCCACCCCCTGGCGTACGGGTCCTTCGGCTGCGGCCCGGTCCTGTGCAGACCCAGCGGGGTGAGCACCTCCCGCCGCAGCACCTCGTGCCAGGGCGCGCCGCGGACCGCTTCGACGAGCGAGCCGAGCAGGGTATAGCCGGGGTTGGAGTAGTGATGGCGGTGCCCCGCCGGATGCTTCCGCGGCTGGTCGCCCAGCACGTCGGACAACTCCGGGCGCAGTGTCGCCGGGCTGCGCTCCCACCAGGGGCCCGGCGTCTCGGCGGCGAGCCCCCCGGTGTGCGAGAGCAGTTGGGCGAGCGTCACCTGGCCGACGCCGGTGTCCGGCAGGTGCCGCTCCAGTGGGTCGGAGAGGTCCAGCACGCCTTCGTCCCGCAGCCGCATGACCAGGACAGCGGTGAAGGTCTTGGTGATCGACCCGATGCGGTACTGCACGTCCTCGTCGGGCCGGTCCTCCTCGACACCGGTCCGGGCTCCCGCCCACACCAGTTCCCCGCCTCGGGCCACGGCCGCTGTCATCGTCGGCGCCCGTCCCTGGGACTGCGCTGTGGCGAGACGGTGCGACAGCGCGCGCCGCGTGGCGGGGAGGAGTTCGTCGCAAGGGTGGCGGGAGGGGACGGCAGGGGTCTCACGCGGCTTCGTCATGCCCCCAGTCCATCCCATGCTCTTCCCGCGCATCCAGCCGACCCGTGCGGTGAGGCGGCAGCGCCGTGCGGGCCGCGGCCGTTCGCGCCGTACCGGTGCCCGTTCCGCTCGCGGCACTGAGAAAATGGGAGGGGACGCGCCCTGGGCGGCGCGACGGGAACAGGCGCGGGGGCCGCCCCGCACATCGGAGGTCATGGTGGACAACGGCGCGGCACACGGCCCGGCGTCGGGCGTACTGGCACAGCTGACGGAACTGCTGCGTCAGCTGCCTGCGGACGGGGGCGGGGCGCTGTGGCGCCTTGACCGCGGGGGCCGCCAGCTGGACGCCAACCTGGTGCGCCTGGCGCCGGGGGCCGAGGTCGGTGCCTCGGTCGAACCCGATCTGGACGTTCTGCTGTACGTGACGGACGGAAGCGGCCGGCTGCAGACCGGCAGCGGCACGGAAACCCTGCGGGCCGGCGCGGTCGTGTGGCTGGGCCACGGCACCCGCCGGGCCCTGTCCGCCGGGGAGCAGGGGCTGATGTACCTCAGCGTCCATCGCCGCCGTCCCGGCCTCACCATCGGCCGGCCCGGCGGCGAGGCGGGAGAGGCCGCCTGCCTGCTCAACCGGGTCTGCGACGCGTGCGGGCGGCTCGCCACGGAGAGCGACGCGCGGTTCTGCTACCGGTGCGGCGAGCCGCTGCCCGAGCACTGAGGGCCGCTGCCGGAGCCGGAGCACCGAGGCGTGCCCCGCTGCGCGGTGCCGTCACCGGCGGATGAGGCCGAGGTTGGCCGCAGCGGCCACGGCGGCGGTGCGCGAGTCGACGTCGAGCTTGGCGTAGATGCGCGCCAGGTGTGACTTGACGGTCCCCTCGGTGAGGTGGAGCCGCCTGCCGATGCGCTGGTTGGACAGCCCCTCGGCGACCAGGGTGAGGACCTCGGTCTCGCGTTGGGTGAGAGAGCTGCCCGGGGTGCGCATCCTTTGCATGATGCGTTCGGCGACGGCCGGGGCGAGCGCGGTGCGGCCCGCGGCGGCCGTCCGTACCGCGTCGGCGAGATCCTCCGGCGGGGCGTCCTTGAGGAGGTATCCGGTGGCGCCCGCCTCGATGGCGGGCAGGGTGTCGGCGTCGGTGCCGTACGTGGTCACGACGAGGACCCTGGGGGCGCCGGGGCGTGCGGTGATGGCCGCGGTGGCCGCCGCGCCCGTCATCCCCGAGCCGAACTGCAGATCCATCAGGACGACGTCGATCCCGCCCTCGGCGGCGCGGGTGACCGCGTCCTCGGCGGTGGCGGCCTCGGCGGCGACGACGAAGTCCGGCTCGGTCTCCAGGACGGCGCGCAGGCCGGCTCGGACCACGGGGTGGTCGTCGGCGAGCAGCAGGCGGATGGGGCTGTCGGTCATCAGTGGGCCTCGTCGTCGGAGGGGGGTGCGGKGTGGGCGGGGAGCTGGGCGGCCAGGGCGGTGCCGTTGCCGGGGGCGGACTCGACGATGAGGGTGCCGCCGAGCGCGTGCAGGCGTGCGCGCATGGCCGGCAGGCCGAAGCCGCCCGTGTCGGGGCCGGAGGCAGGCGTCTCCAGCGGGTCGAAGCCGATCCCGTCGTCCACGATGTCCACGGCGACGTGGTCGCCGAGGTAGCTGAGGGTAACCTCGGCTCGGCCGGCTCGGGCGTGTCGCGCCGTGTTCGACAGGGCTGACTGGGCGATCCGCAGTAGGGCGACCTCGTGCGCGGTGGGCAGGGGAACGGCCCGTCCGGTGACGTGGAAGCGGACCGCCAGCGGGTGGCGGGTCGAGGTGGTGGCGCACAGCCGTTCGAGCGCCCCGGCCAGTGTGCTGTCCTCCAGCGCGGGCGGGGCCAGAGCGGCGACGAAGCGGCGGGCCTCGGCGAGGTTGTCCACGGCGGCCTGGCGGGCCTGGCCGACATAGCCGGCGGCGGACTGTGGCTGCCCCGGCAGCGCCCGCTCGGCCGCGCGCAGGAGCAGCTGGATGCTGGAGAGCCCCTGGGCGAGGGTGTCGTGGATCTCCCGGGCGAGGCGTTCGCGCTCTTCCAGGACGCCCGCCGTGTGCTGGGCGGCGGCCAGGTCCGCCCGGGTGGCCGTCAGCTCCTCGATCAACTGCCGGCGCCGTTCGCTCTCCCGGTACAGGGCCTGGTAGCCCCACACCACGGCCACGGCCACCGCCGCTCCCAGCGCGGGGCCGATCGCGCTGGCCACCGTGATGCCGCCCTGGTGCCCCGCGAAGGCCCCGACGGCCGCGACCGTGGTGACGACGACCGCGCTCAGGCCGGCGCGCCGCGACAGCAGGTGCAGTTGGAGGAAGAACAGCGGGAAGGCCAGGTAGACCGCGTCGGCCGACAGCACCAGAAGCACCAGCCAGACAGCGCCCACGACGGTCAGCCACCCGGCAGCCGCCCACCGGGACCGGCTGAACACCGGCAGCAGCGGGCCCGCCGCGTACACCAGGCCGAGCACGGCGGCCACGGTGGTGACGGCCACCGCGTCCGGCGCGCCGTCGGCCACGGCACGGGCGGCGGTCAGGGCGAGGAGGCCGAGGACGAGCAGGTGCAGGCACCAGGTCAGGGCCCGGGTGGTGGGGGTCAGCTCATTCACGATCACCCCAGCCTACGAACATCCTCCGTCCTGAGCCTCTGTCGAAAGAGGGAACCGGACTGCCCCCTTTCGCCGCGCGAAGTCCGATCCTGCGCGCGATGCCGGGCGGGTGGGGGAGCGGCGACGGTGGAGACCTCCTCGATTCCGCCGTACGAAGGGCAGCTGAAGAAGTGTTTGTCGCATGGAGGGACCTCCGGTTCGCCAAGGGGCGGTTCGCCCTGATGGGGACCGTGATCGTGCTCATCACCCTGCTGGTCGGGCTGTTGTCCGGGCTGACCGCGGGGCTGGGGCAGCAGAACATCTCCGCGATCACCGGTCTGTCCGCCGACAGGATCGCTTTCGACGCGCCCGGCGACGGAGAGGACCTGTCCTACTCCGACTCCACCGTCACCCGTGACCAGTGGCGCGCGTGGGCCGGCGCGCCCGGTGTCACGAGCGCGGAGCCGCTGGGCATCACCACCACCAAGGCCACCGCGGGCAAGGCGAGCGCCGGGGTCTCCGCCTTCGGCGTCCGGCCCGGCTCGTCGCTGGCCCCGGACAGCGCCAGGATCGACGACCACTCGGCCGTGCTGTCCACCGCCGCCGCCGAGGAACTCGGCACGAAGACGGGCGACACCCTCTCCCTCGCGGGGCACGAGCTGACCGTCTCCGCCGTGCGGGGCGAAGCGTCCTTCAGCCACACCCCGGTCGTCTTCACCAGCCTGCGGACCTGGCAGCACCTCGCCCCGCCCACCGCGGAGAAGACCGACGGCCCCACGGCCACCGTCGTCGCCCTGGACACCGGCTCCGGTGCCGATGTCCAGGCTGTCGACGAACAGGCCGGCACCAAGACGGTCTCCAAGGACGACTCGCTGTCCGCGATCGGCTCCTACACGTCCGAGAACGGTTCGCTACAGCTGATGCGCGGCTTCCTCTTCGCCATCTCGGCCCTGGTCATCGGCGCCTTCTTCACCGTGTGGACCATCCAGCGCAGCGGAGACGTCGCCGTCTTGAAGGCCCTCGGCGCCTCCACCGGGAACCTGCTGCGCGACGCGCTCGGCCAGGCCGTCGTCCTCCTGACCGGCGGCACCCTGATCGGCACCGCCCTCGCCGCCGCTGTCGGCGCCGCCGTCTCCGGCTCGGCCGTGCCGTTCTCCCTCACGCCCGCCACCGTCCTCGTCCCCGCCGCCGTGATCATCGCGCTCGGCGCGCTGGGTGCCGCCCTGTCCATCCGCCGCATCACCTCCGTCGACCCGCTGACCGCCCTGGGGAGCGCCCGATGAGCCTGCACCTGAACGACGTCACCCTCACCTACCCCGACGGGGACGCTCGCCTGACCGCCCTGGACCGCGTCAGCCTCCAGGTGCCCGAGGGCAGCCTCACCGCGGTCGTCGGCCCCTCGGGTTCCGGCAAGTCCAGCCTGCTCGCCGTCGCCGCCACCCTGATCACGCCCGACTCCGGTACGGTCACCGTCGACGGCACCGCCACGGCCGGACTGAGCCGAGGCGAGTTGACCGAGCTGCGCCGGCACAGGATCGGCATCGTCTTTCAGCAGCCCAACCTGCTGCCGTCCCTCACCGCCTGCGAACAGCTCCAGGTCATGGCGCAGATCGACGGCCGTTCCCCGGGCAAGGCCCGCCCCAGGGCGAGGGAACTGCTCGACGCCGTCGGCCTCGCCGACCTGGCGGACCGCCGCCCCCACCAGCTCTCCGGAGGCCAGCGCCAGCGCGTCAACATCGCCCGCGCCCTGGTCAACGAGCCGACCGTGCTCCTGGTCGACGAGCCGACCAGCGCCCTCGACCACGAACGCGGCGCCGCGGTCATCGACCTGATCACCCGGCTCACCCACCGGCAGGCGACCGCCACCGTGCTGGTCACCCACGACCGGGCGCACCTCGCCGCCGTCGACCGGATCGTCGAGGTGCACGACGGACGCCTCGGTGCGCCCGCCCCGGCCGGCTGACCGCCTCGGTGCGCACGCCCCGGCCGGCTGACCGCCTCGCGGCACCCGTCCGGCCCGCCGGCCGCCGCTCGGGCCCCGGCCGGGGCCCCGCAGTCCGTGCGCGGAGGTGCTCTGAGAGCATCGAAGGCAAGACGGACACCGTCGGCACGGTCCCCTGGGCCGGCCGGCGGTCGTCCACCGCCTCCGGCACGCGCACAGAGGGAACAGTGATGGACACGCCTTCGCCCTCCGCCGTCCCGGCGCTGACGACCCTGCGGGCGAGCCGCTGGTTCACCAGCGAACCGGTCACCGACGAGGAACTGCGCCAGGTGCTGGAGGCCGGCAGGTGGACCGGGTCCGCACGCAACCGGCAGCCGTGGCGGTTCGTCGTCGTGCACAACCGCCGCGTTCGGCGACGGCTCGCGCAACTCGGGTCCTACGCGGGGCACCTGGCCGCGGCCCCGCTGGTGATCGCGCTGGCCGTCGACGAGGTGGCCGGAGGTCAGGACGCTCAGTTCGACGCGGGCCGCGCCGCGCAGAACATGATGCTCGCCGCGCACCTCCAGGGCCTGGGCAGCTGCCCCGCGTCGTTCTTCCCCGCCGCGCACGCCGACGAGGCCGGCGCCCTGTGCGGGGTCGGGCACCCCTGGCGGGTCCGCACCGCCCTCTCCTTCGGGCACCCCGCGCCCCGACCTCCCGGCACCTCGGCGATCCCGACGGGGCGCTTGCCGCTGAGCGAGCTCGTCAGGCACGTCACCTGAGCCGTCCCGGAGCTCCGCACGCCGCTACCGTGCCCGGACGCCGGGGGCGGGAGTGCGACCGCGGGCGGCGTCGCAGGCCGCCCGGAGGTCACCGAAGCGGGCGGGGCCGGCCAGTCCCAGGTGGTAGAGGTGCGCTTCGGCGGCTCCGGCCTCGGCCAGCGCGGAGACGTAGGAGCTGATGTCCGGTACGGGTTCGGCCGCCACCGCGGTGACGTAGCTGCCGACGGCCACCCGCTGAGGGAGCCGGGAGCGGGCCGCGACGACGGCCTGGACGCTCGCCCGGGTGGGCGTCCAGTTCTGGAGGACGACGGCGTCGGTCTCCTCGGGCGCCGACGGCGTGAGACCGGGCAGGGCGCCGGTGGCCCACGGGTCCATGGACCCGTGCAGGACGGTACGGACACCCGCGGGGACGCGCTCCAGCACCGCCCGGCGCAGCGCGTCGCTCGCAGCCTGCCGGGTGGCCAGGAGCGCCTCCCGCAGGCCGGCGTCCAGCCCGTCGTCGGTGAGGGAGAGGTCTCCCGAGCTGATCATGTCCCGCGTACGTGTGCGGAGGAGAGCGCGGACGGCGGCGGGTTGGAGGCCGCGCTCCGTCCAGCCCGCCGCACAGGCCGCGCAGCAGCAGACCGACAGCAGCCGTGCGACGGCCGGAGCCCACACGCCGTCGGTCTTCTCGTGCTGGTGCTGGTGGAGGACGCCGAGCGGGCCGCACGCCTCCAGGACCACCGAGGACAGTTCGAGGCCCCGGACCGCCTCGGCGGTGACCGTGGCGGCGTAGGTCCGCACAGCGGGCCGGGAAGGACACAGCGCCCACGGATAGACCTCGCCGAAGCAGTTGTGCACGGCGGCGGAGGGGTGGGCTTCGCCGAGCCGCGAGTTGTGGGTGAGGACGATCCATCCGGCCGTGCGGATCCCGGCCTCGCCCAGCGCGCGGACGGCCTCGCCACCGCTGTCGGCGCCGGGCCCGGCGTGCGCCCACCGCGGCCACGACGGGGCCGCCGGCGTCAGCTCGGCGTCCGCCCAGACGTGCGGGCGCAGCGGACGGTACAGGGCCGCGTGCCGCGCCACGACGGAACTGCCGTGCGGCGACCACGGTGTCGCCGCACGCGTGCTGTGGTATGCCAGTGCCACCGCGACCTCGTCGAGCCCCAGCGCGCGCACCCGGGCGGCGAAGTCCGGGTCTCCGAGGACGTCCCAGGGGTAGGCGTATCCCGTCACCTTCATCACGTGGCGGCCCTTTCTGCACAGCCGGGCGAGGTGCCCGGCACGAACACGGTCACGGTGGGCACAGGGCCCCGGTTCACCACCTCGCGGTGTTCGGCTCGAAGTCGGGGACGTACCGCCGCATGTAGGTGGTGTCGTCCCGCTTCGTCAGGCCGCACCGGACGTAGTCCTCGTGGGCTCTCGCCAGCGCGTCGGGGTCGATCTCGATGCCGAGCCCGGGTGTCTGCGGCACCCGCACGGCGCCGTCGCGGAACTGCAGAGCGCCGGGCGCGATGACGTCCGTCGTCTTCCACGGCCAGTGGGTGTCGCAGGCGTACGTCAGGTGCGGGGTGGCCGCGGCGACATGCACCATCGCCGCGAGACTGATCCCCAGGTGGCTGTTGGAGTGCATGGACAGGCCGACGCCGAAGCTCTCACACGTCGTGGACAGCGCCTGCGTGGCGCGCAGTCCGCCCCAGAAGTGGTGGTCGGACAGCAGGACACCGACCGCCCTGGCCCGGAAGGCCGGTTCGATGTCGCCGACGCCGACCAGGCACATGTTGGTGGCCAGAGGCATGGACGCGGCGTCGGCGACCCGCGCCATGCCCGCGATACCCGGCGTGGGGTCCTCCAGGTACTCCAGGACGCCGTCGAGTTCCCTCGCCACCTCGATGGCCGTCGCGGGCTGCCACGCCGCGTTGGGGTCGAGGCGCACCGGTGTGCCGGGGAAGGCGTCGGCCAGCGCCTGGACCGCCTCGATCTCCTGCGCGGGCGGGAAGACGCCGCCCTTGAGCTTGAGTGAGCCGAAGCCGTACTCCTCGACCATGTGGCGGGCGGAGTCGACCAGTTGCCCCGGCGTGCGGATCTCCCCCCAGCGGTCGGCGCGCGTCTCCGGGCCGGTGTCGCGGTGTGCGCCGTACTTGTAGAAGAGGTAGCCGGAGAACGCGACGCTCGTGCGGGCCGCACCCCCGAGCAGGTCGGCGACCGGGCGGCCCAGACAGTGCCCCTGGGCGTCCAGGCACGCCACCTCGAAGAGGGAGAAGACGGCGGAGAGGGTCTTGCGCAGGGAGAACCCGCCGATCAGGCCGTGCTCGTCGGTGAGCACGGTGTCGGCGAGGGCGCGGGCCACCGTGCGGTGCAGCCCCGGCAGGTCGAACACGTCGTGTCCGGCGAGCAGGGGGAGCACCTTGCGCGCCTCGCCGAGGAACGCGGCGTCACCGTAGGACTCGCCGAGCCCGACCACGCCGTCCTCGCAGCGCAGTTGGACGACGCTGCGCAGGGCGAACGGCTCGTGCACCCCCATCACGTTGAGCAGCGGGGGGTCGGCGAACGCGACCGGTGTCAGTACCGCTTCGAGGATCTTCACAGCGGTCACAGCTCCTTCAGGACGCGATGCCCGTTCTCGACGATGTGCCGGAGTCTGCCGATCTGCTCCGCGGCCGGGTCGGCCAGGGGCGGCCGTACCGGCCCGACCCTCTCGCCCCGCAGCCGCGCTGCCGCCTTGACCAGGGAGACGGCGAAACCTGGTGCTTCGTTGCGCAGGGCCACGAGCGGAAGGTAGAACCCCCGCAACAGGGCCTGGGCGACGGCGCTGTCGCCCTCGTACAGGGCCCGGTGGAAGCGGTGGGCGATCTCGGGAGCGAAGCAGTGCACCGCCGAGGAGTAGCGGGTGACGCCGATGGCGCTGTACGCGTGCGCGGACACCTCGGCGGTGGGCAGCCCGTTGAAGAACAGGAAGCGCTCGGCACGTTCGGTGCCGACCGACCGTACGGCCGTGACGATGCGGTGCATGAGTTCCACGTCGCCGAATCCGTCCTTGAGGCCGACCACCGGGTCCACGTCGAGCAGGGACACCGCGGCCGACTCGGTGAACACCCCGGGGGAGCGGTGGTAGACGACCACGGGTGTCGACGTGTCCGCCACGGCGTATCTCACGAAGTCCACCAGGCCGTCAGGCGGCCCTGAGGTCAGGTACGGCGGCAGCAGCAGCACGCCGTCGGCGCCGCCGTCGGCCGCGGCGGCGACCGTGGCGCGGGCTCCGGCCGCTCCGCCGCCTGCCCCCACCCAGACGGGCACGCGCCCGCGCACCACCTCGCGCGCCCGTGCCAGTACGGCGGCGTGCTCCGCGGGCGAGAGCGAGCTGAACTCGCCCGTCCCGCACGCCACGAACAACGCGCCGGCTCCCGCCTCGACGTGCCGTTCGACGTGCTGGGCGAAGGCGTCCAGGTCGAGGGAGAGGTCGTCGGAGAAGGGAGTGAGAGGGAAGGCCAGCAGCCCTTCGAGCGGGGCCAGGGGCAGTGCCATCGGTACCTGCTCTTTCTGTGGACGAGGAGGTGTCGCGCCGGGCCGTCGCGCGGGTGGCAGGCGGGGCCGTGGCGTGGGGCGTCGAGCCGCACAGCGGCCGGTGCCGCCCCGCGGAGCCGCGCGGGGCGGCACCGGGGGCCGAGCCCTCGCGCGGGCGGGTCAGGCGGGGAGGCGGGTTTCCTCCGTGCCGGGCTCCGCCGTGCCGGAGGTGTCATCGTCTCCCAGAACATCGATGATCTCTTCGGCGGTCTCGCTGCGCTCGGGAGCGAGGGCACCGAGGCCCGTGTACAGCGCGAGGGACACCAGCACCGGTGTGGCCACCAGCCAGGTCTGCGAGGTGTCGATGACGTAGTAGACGAGCCCGTAGCCGAGGAGCCCGCCCGCCCACGAGGTGAGGGCCGCACGGGGGCCGCAGCGGCGGAACCAGGGGAGCATGCCGAGCAGCAGGGGGATGGATATCGGGCCCATCAGGGCCGCCACCCAGTTGACGACGAGTTGGAGCACGCCGCCGAGGTTCTGGGCCTGCGTGGCCACGGCCATGGTCAGCAGGACGAAGGCGACCGTTGTCACGCGCGCCGCGAGCAGGCCTTGCGACGGGTTCCACGCCCGTGCCTTGCGGTACATCACCGGGATCATGTCGCGGGTGATGACGGCGGAGATGGCGTTGGCGTCGGAGGAGACCATCGCCATGGTGTGCGAGAAGATGCCGGCGAGTACCAGGCCGATGAGCCCGGGCGGCAGGAACGTGGTCGTCATGACCGCGTAGGAGTTGTCGGGGTTGTCGACGCCGGGGACGAGGAGCGGGGCGGCGAACATCGGGAACATCAGCACCAGCGGCCACAGCAGGTAGAGCGCGGCGGACAGCCGGGCGCTCCGCCGGGCCGCGTGGGTGTCGGGCGCGGCCATGTAACGCTGCGCCAGGTTCCACATGCCCCCGTTGTACTCCAGGGTCTTCACCAGGACGTAGACCATCAGGAACAGGCCCGTGTACTTCGGCGTCGTGGGGTCGACGTGTCCCGCGGGCAGCTCGTCCCACATCGTCCACAGCGCCGAGACACCGCCGAGCTTGCCGAGCACGACGACGATCATCACGATCGCGGCGACGGCCTGGATGACGAACTGGCCCAGTTCGGTCAGGGCGTCGGCCCACAGCCCGCCGACCGTGCAGTAGAAGAGCGTGATCACGCCGGTGACGAGGATGCCGACGTTGTAGTCGATCCCGGCGAAGACGTGCAGCAAGGTGGCGACCGCGAACCACTTCGCGGCGATGTCGAAGATCTTCAGCAGACTGCCGCTCCAGGCCAGTGCCTGTTGTGTGGTCACGTTGTACCGCATGGCCAGGTACTCGAGCGGGGAGGCCACCCCCAGTTTCGAGCGCAGCCGGTTCCAGCGCGCCGCGAACAGCCAGCTGCCGATGCCGACGCCCACGCCGATGCTGGCGAATCCCCAGAAGTAGACCGTGACACCTGTGGTGTAGGCGACCGAGGCGTAGGCGACGAACAGCACCGCGCTGTAGCCGGACATGTGGTGCGAGATGCCGGCCAGCCACCACGGCATGCGCCCGCCCGCGGTGAAGAAGTCCTTCACGTTCCCGACCCGTTTGTGCGACCACCAGCCGATGAGGACCATCAGCCCGAAGTACGCACACATCACCGTCCAGTCAAACGAGTGCACCTCTCTGGCTCCCCTCCGTGTCCATCATCATGATGTGTTTCACGTACATGAATGCCATCTCTCGTGCCGACTTGATTCACTGGTATGAATTTGTTCGGGGAACGTAATATGGTCGCTCCAGCGCGTCAACGGTCTCGACGCACCACGACGGACCCGGCCGGACGGGCGCCAACGGGACGAGGAGGGGCAGGAATGCTGCGGCATGACGACGCGTCAGCAGCGGGCGGCGCGGTACAGGCGGGCGGTGCGTCCACCGAGCCGCCCGGAGTCAAGTCCGCCTGGCGGACGGTGGAACTCCTGGAAGCGTTCGCCTCAGGAGACGTCTGGCTTACCCTGTCGGACCTGCACGCCAGCACCGGCTTCCCCCGCTCCAGCCTGCACGGGCTGCTGCGCACGCTGCTGGAGGCCGGCTGGCTCGAACAGGACGGCGGCACCACCCGCTACCGGCTCGGCATCAGGGCCCTGAAGTGCGGAACCGCCTACCTGGACCGGGACGCCGTCGTGCCGTTCGCCACCGAGGTACTGGAACAGGTCCGCGAACAGACCGGCTACACCGCCCACTTCGCCCGGCGCAACGGCGACGAGGTCGTCTATCTGGAGACCCGCGAAGCCCAGCGCTCCACCCACCTGGTCTCGCGCGTGGGCCGCTCCCTGCCCGTCCACGCCACCGCGCTGGGCAAGGCCCTCCTCGCGGAGCTGACCCACGACGAGGTCGAAGCCCTCTTGCCCGCGACGCTGCCCGCCCTCACACCGCACACCCTCACCTCGCGGGACGCGCTGCACTCCGCGTGCGCCCTCTCCAGGGAGTTCGGATACGCCTCGGAGAACGAAGAGGGCACGCCGGGCATCCGCTGCGTCGCCGCGGTGATCCCCTACCGCATCCCGGGCACCGACGCGATCAGCTGCTCCATGCCCGTGGACCGGACCGACGACGCGGAGGCCCGACGGGTCGGCGAGCTGCTGGCCGAAGCCACCGCACAGCTCGCCCGCCGCCTGCGTCGCGAAGGCATCCGCTGACACGTTACGGGCCCGCCCCGCGTCACTCGCGAACAGACCGAGAGCCCGAGGAGTCCGAGATGAACGACCAGCGTCTGCTGATCACCGGAGCGGCCGGCACGGTCGGCACCCTGATGCGCCCCCGGCTGCGCCGCCCTGGACGCGTGCTGCGCCTCCTGGACCTCGCCCCGCAGCCCGCGGCGGAACCGGGCGAGGCGGTCGAACTGCTGACCGGCTCGGTGACCGACGCCGAGGCCATGAGGAGCGCCTGCCAGGACGTCGACGCCCTGATCCACCTGGGCGGCCTCAGCAGGGAGGACACCTGGGAAGCCACCCTCGACGTCAACATCGGCGGAACGCACACCGTGCTCGACGCCGCTCGCGAGGCCGGCGTGGGCCGGGTCATCCTGGCGTCGAGCAATCACGCCGTCGGCTTCCGCACCACGGACGAGGGCGGCGCCGGCGGACTGCCGGCGGACTCCTCGCCGCGCCCGGACACCTACTACGGCGTCAGCAAGGCCGCGATCGAAGCCCTGGGCAGCCTCTACCACTCGCGCTTCGGGATGGACGTCACAGCGATCCGGATCGGCTCGTGCTTCGAGACGCCGCTCCCGCTGGGCGAACGCGGCCTGTCCACCTGGCTGTCCCCCGACGACTGCGCCCGCCTCCTCGAAGCGTGCCTGCGCACGACCTCCCCGGGATACCGCCTGGTCTGGGGCGTCTCGGACAACGCGCGCCGGGTCTTCTCACTGGCCGAGGCCGAGGCCCTCGGCTACACCTCGCAGGACGACGCCGAGGTCTACGCACCGCGCTTGGCGGCACCGCACGCGCCCGACGGCACCCCTGGGGAACGGGTCGGCGGCTCTTTCTGCACGGCCCCACTGGGGGAGCACAACCCCCTGTGACGAGGCGGCCCTCCCGTCAGCCGGGCACCCGGGCCCGGTCCCGCCGAACCGGCGCCCCCGCGGGCCGGACGGCGTGGTCGGCGGGCGAGGGCGTCACCCGGATCAGCGTGTTGACGAGGTGGTCCATCGCGTCGGCGCCGGGCCTGTCGGTGAGGTTGGAGAGCAACCGCACCATGAAGCGCATGGCGCCGGGCGACCGCACGGCGTTCTGCGTGACGAGGGACGTGAAGGCGGGCCGCGCCATCAGCGCCGAGAAGCCGCGCCCGAGGCGGTAGTACCGGCCCAGCCGGTGCGCCATCTGGGCCGGGTAGTGCTCCAGCGCCCGCTCGCGGGAGGGGCCGGCGGGGCGGGCCAGCGCCTGGCCCGCCACGTCGGCGGCCAGTTCAGCGGACTCCATGGCGTAGGTGATGCCCTCGCCGTTGCACGGGTTGACCATGCCGCCCGCGTCGCCGATCAGCATGAGACCGTCCCGGTAGTGGGGAAGGCGGTTGAACCCCATGGGCAGGGCCGCGCCGCGCAGCGGCCCGTCCGCGTTGCGGGACTCGCGCAGCCCCCAGGCGGCGGGGGTACGGGCCAGCCACGTCTCCAGCAGTTGGCGCGCCTGCATCGAGCCGGTGCGGGAGTCGTTGAGGACGCCGAGGCCGACGTTGACCCTCCCGTCGCCCATGGGGAAGATCCAGCTGTATCCGGGGAGGATGCGGCCGTCCTCGCGGCGCAGGTCCAGCCAGGACTCCAGGTACGGGTCCAGGTGTCTGGCCGGACTGCGGAAGTAGCGCCGTACGGCGGTGCCCACAGGACGCTTCTTGAGCCGCTCGATACCCACCGAGACGGCGAGGCGCCCGGCGACGCCGTCCGCCGCGATCACCAGCGGAGCGGTGAAGTCGCGCTCCTGGCCGTCAGGGCCGCTCGTCGAGACACCTACGACACGCCCGGCGCGGTCCAGCAGCGGCCCGGTCACCTTCGTGCGGGTGTGCAGGTGGGCGCCCGCGGCTTCGGCGTGCCGGGCGAGGAGCTGGTCGAAGTCCTCGCGCGTGCGGGTGAGCCCGTACGCGGGAAAGGCGCTGCTCTCGGGCCAGTCGAGCTCCAGCGTCCGGCCCCGGGAGACGAACCGCAGACCCCGGTTGCGCATCCAGCCGGGTGCCGAGGTGTCGATGCCCATCGCGACCAGCTGCCGTACGGCGCGGGGCGTCAGCCCGTCGCCGCACACCTTCTCCCTGGGGAAGGCCGCCTTCTCCAGGAGCGCCACGGACAGGCCGCGGCGGGCCAGGTGCCAGGCCGCGGTGGACCCGCCAGGACCCGCGCCCACGACGATCACCTGCGCCCGCGCCGCCGCCGGCCGGCTCATGCGCGGGCCACCTGGGGCAGCGACGCGTGGCCGGGCGTGGCGGAGGCGGGACGGACCGCGCGGTGCAGGGCGACGATGCCGCCGGTGAGGTTGCGCCACGAGACGCGGGACCAGCCGCTGCCGGCGATCACCGCGGCGAGCGCGGGCTGGTCGGGCCAGGCGCGGATGGTGTCGGCGAGGTAGGTGTAGGCGTCCGGGTTGCTGGAGACCCGGCGGGCGATCCGCGGCAGACCCCCCATCAGGTACCGCAGGTACACGGTGCGGAACGGCTCCCAGGTCGGATGGCTGAACTCGCAGACCACGAGCCGTCCGCCGGGCCGCACCACTCTGCCCATCTCGCGGAGCGCGGCGGCGGGGTCCACGACGTTGCGGAGCCCGAACATGACGGTCGCCGCGTCGAATTCCGCGTCCTCGAAGGGGAGGCAGAGCGCGTCAGCCACGCGGAGAGTGACGGGCCGGCGCGCGCCTCGGCCGACCATGCCGGGCGAGCGGTCGATCCCGACGACGTCGGCGCCCGAGCGGGCGAGGGCTTCGGTGGAGACGCCGGTACCGCACGCGACGTCCAGGCAGCGCTCCCCGGGCCGCAGGGCCAGCGCCTCGCGGGTACGGGCCCGCCACGCCCTGTCCGCTCCCGCGGACAGGAGGGTGTTGGTCAGGTCGTAGCGCCGCGCGGCCTGGTCGAACATCGCGGACACGGCGTCGGGTTGCTTGGCGAGAGTCGCCCTCGGCATCGCTGCTCCTGGAGAAACGGGGATACGAAGTGGGGGGTCAGAGGTTTCCGCGGAGTTCCTGCTCGCGCTCGACGGCCTCGAAGAGGGCTTTGAAGTTGCCCTTGCCGAAGCCCTGGCTGCCGTGGCGCTCGATCAGTTCGATGAAGAAGGTCGGACGGTCCACCAGCGGGCGGGTGAAGATCTGCAGCAGGTAGCCGTCCTCGTCCCGGTCCACCAGGATGCCGCGGGACCGCAGCTCGTCGATGTCGACGCGGACGGAGCCGATCCGTGAGCGCAGCACGGGGTCGTCGTAGTAGGCGCGGGGCGTGGGGAGGAAGTCGACTCCGGCGGCCCGCAGGGAGTCCGTCGCGGCGAGGATGTCCTCGGTCTCCAGGGCGATGTGCTGGGTGCCAGGACCCCGGTGGTAGGAGAGGTACTCGTCGATCTGGGAGCGGCGCCGCCCGGGTGCCGGTTCGTTGAGCGGGAGCTTGACCTTCTGCGAGCCGTCGGTGACGACCTTGCTCATCAGGGCCGAGTACTCGGTGGCGATGTCGTCGTCGACGAACTCGGCCATCATCGAGAAGTCCATGGTGCGGCGGTAGAACTCGACCCACTCCTCCAGCAGACCGAGCTCGACACAGCCCACGAGGTGGTCGACGCGGTGGAAGAGGCGGGGGTTGGAGGG
>NZ_JASKYT010000154.1:0-16664 GCF_041028275.1 Streptomyces sp. PU-14G | reverse complement strand
GGCTGTTCCACTGCCCTGACCGGGGCGGGGAGGGGGTAGTGGTGGTCGAACTAGGATGTGGGGCGATCAGAATCAGCCAGGTACAGAGCGGGAGCGATCATGGGTGGGCTCGGCGTGCGGTGGAAGGTGCACGGGGACGGGCGTGTCCCCGCACCCGGTGCCGTCGTGAAGCCCGACGAGCGGTTGTCGTGGCCGCGGACCGCGGGCCTGGGCGCCCAGCACGTGGTGGCGATGTTCGGTGCCAGCTTCGTGGCGCCCGTCCTGATGGGCCTCGACCCCAACCTGGCCATCATGATGTCCGGGTTCGCGACGATGCTCTTCCTCCTCGCGACCCGCGGCAGGGTGCCGAGCTACCTGGGGTGCAGCCTCTCGTTCGTCGGCGTGGCCGCCGTCATCCGCGGCCAGGGCGGCGGCAGCGCGACGGTGACCGGCGCGATCCTGGTGGTCGGAGCCGCCCTCTTCCTCGTCGGCATGGCGGTGCGCAAGTTCGGGGCGCGGATCATCCACGCGGCGATGCCGCCCGTGGTGACCGGCGCGGTCGTCATGCTGATCGGCTTCAATCTGGCGCCGGTCACGGCGAGCACCTACTGGCCGCAGGACCAGTGGACGGCACTGCTGACGATGCTGCTGACCGGCCTCGCCGTGGTGTGCCTGCGGGGTTTCTGGTCGCGCATCGCGATCTTCCTGGGCCTGGTCGTCGGCTACCTGCTCTCGTGGGGCTTCGACGTGGTGTTCGGCCGGATTCACTCGCCGGACGCGAGCGGGAAGACGGTGGACCACTGGCGGCTGGATCTGTCCGGGGTGGGCCAGGCCGACTGGTTCGGGCTGCCGTCGGTGCACGGGCCGGACTTCTCGTGGTCGGCGATCCTGGTGGCGCTGCCGGTGGTGATCGCGCTGGTGGCCGAGAACGCGGGGCACGTGAAGGCCGTCGGCGAGATGACGGGTGACCCGCTCGACGACCAGCTCGGTACGGCGATCTCCGCGGACGGCGTGGGCAGCGTGCTCTCGACGGCGTTCGGCGGCCCGGCCACCACGACGTACTCGGAGAACATCGGGGTCATGGCCGCCACGCGCGTCTACTCGACCGCCGCGTACTGGGCGGCGGCGTGCTTCGCGCTGCTGTTCGGGCTCTGCCCCAAGTTCGGCGCGATCGTCGCGGCCATCCCCGGCGGGGTGCTCGGCGGGATCACCGTCATCCTGTACGGCATGATCGGCCTGCTCGGCGCGCAGATCTGGATCAACAACCGCGTGGACATGCGCAACCCGCTCAACCTGGTGCCGGTGGCCGCGGGCATCATCATCGGGGTCGGCGGCGTCTCCCTGAAGTTCACCGACACCTTCGAGTTGAGCGGCATCGCGCTGGGCACAATCGTCGTCCTCACCGGCTACCACGTCCTCAAGGCGCTGGCCCCGCCGCACCTCAAGGCGCAGGAGCCGCTGCTGGACGAGGGCACCAGCGGCTACGACGAGAAGGAGTGAGCCGGCTCGCCCGGCGCCGCCAGCTCGAAGTACCGCACCCGGTGGTCCTCCCCCACCTCGCGCATGCCGACGGCCCGCAGCACCCGCTGCGAGGCGAGATTGCCGAGATCGGCGTCCGCCTTGACCAGGGTGACGCCCCGCGACCAGGCGAAGGCGAGCAGCGCGCGCAGCGCCTCAGAGGCGTAACCCCGGCCGCGCGCCGAGGTGTTGAGCGCGTAGCCGACGGTGACCGTGCCCTGCGCGTCGGGCGTCCGGTTGAAGCCGAGGCCTCCGATGGCCCGCCCGTCGGCGCGGCGCCGTATCTCGTAGTTGCCGAAGGGGCGCGGGTCGCCACCGGCGGCGCAGGCCTTCAACAGGTCCGTGGCGCCCTCGACGTCCATCGCGTCGGGATACTCGGGTCCCCACAGGTCGCCCTCCGCGGGCCGGCCCGCCACGATCCGCTCCGCCTCGTCGGGTGTCATGGCGTGCAGCAACAGCCGTTCGGTGCGCAGGTCCGTCATGTCAGGTGAGGTATCACGTCGCCGAGCCGGCCGCAGCCGATTAAACGGGGGCGCGCGCGTCCTCCGTCCGGGGGCCCTACGGTGCGGGCTGACCCCGCGGCGTGCGGCCGGCTGTCACCCTGCGGGGCATGACCTCTACGGATCAGGTACCCGCGCAGCGCGCGGTGTCGTCGGCGTCCATCGCCGAAGTGACGGCTCGCATGCGGGAGATCGGCGCGACGCTGCCGCGCCAGGACGGGGTGGCCGTCTTCGACCGGGTGTATCTGTCGGTGACCGAGGAGCTGGAGCGGCGGCTGGTCTCCGGGCACTTCGCCGACCGGGCCGCCACCGGCGAGCTGGGGACGCGCTTCGCCCGGCGTTTCCTGGACGCGGTGGACGCCGAGGCAGCGGGGCTGCGCACGCCCGCGTGCTGGCGCCCGCTCTTCCGCTTCCGTCGCCACCCGTCCGTGCATCCCCTCCAGTTCGCGCTGGCGGGCATCAACGCGCACATCTGCCACGACCTGCCGCTGGCGCTGGTGGACACCTGCCAGGCGCTCGGGGTGGGTCCCGACACGCTGGAGACGGACTTCGAGCGGATCGGTGAGCTGCTGACGGGTCTTGAGGAGCGCATCCGCGAGGAGCTGATGCCGGGCCCCGACCTGCTGGACGTCGCCGATCCGCTGACGCACCTGATCGGTGCGTGGAGCCTGGAGCGGGCGCGGTGCGGCGCGTGGGCGGCGTTCCGGGCGCTGTGGGGCCTGCGCACGTTCGGCGAACTGCTGGAGGACATGGCGGACGGGCTGGACTCGACGGTCGCCATGACGGGCCGCTGCCTGCTGACACCGCTGTGGCACTGAGCAGCCGGTGCGGGGAGGCGCCATTGCCCGGGAGGACCTGATCGCGTAGGCAGGTGGTGCCACGGGTGCGGGGGACGGCCCCCGCTCGGGGGCGCCGACGACGGGCGATCGGGTGACGGAGGGCGAGATGGCACTGCGACTGGGGCTGGGACTGCCGCAGACGGGGACGTACGACCTGGCCACGGACGTGACGCAAGTGGCGCGTGCGGCCGAGGGGATGGGGTACGACAGCGTCTGGGTGCTGGAGCGGATCATGCGGCCGGAGCAGCCCGTGGACGACATGTACCTGATCCCTGGCCTGGAGTGGTCCGCGTACTTCAGGTCGGTCGCCGATCCGCTGGTCACCCTGTCGATGGCCGCCGCCGTCACCGAACGCGTCCGGCTGGGCTCCGCCGTCCTGGTCGGTCCGCTGCGTCCGCCGTTCCTGCTGGCGCGGGCGCTGGGCTCGCTGGACGCGGCCAGCGGGGGCCGGCTCGTCGCCGGTCTGGGCACCGGCTGGTCGCGCGACGAGTACGCGGCGGCGGGCGCCGACTACGCCTCGCGCGGCGCCGCTCTGGATGAGCTGCTGGACGTGTGCGCCGAGGTCTGGGGCGCCGATCCGGCCTCCTACGAGGGACGGCGCACCCGCTTCACCCCGTCGGCCGTGGGCCCCAAACCGGCGGCGTCCCGCGTTCCGGTGCTGTTGGCGGCGGGCAACGACCGTGCGTTGCGGCGGCTGGTGCGGCGGGCTGACGGCTGGCTGCCTTCGCTGGTGTCCAACGAACAAGTGGCCGCCACCCACGCCCGCATCAGGGAACTGGCCGGCGAGGTGGGGCGCGATCCGGCGGAACTGTCCACGACAGTACGGGCTTTCGTCCGGGTCACCGACCGCCCCGTCGAGGGGAGGCGCAGCCCCTACCAGGGCAGTGTCGAGCAGATCGTGGAGGACCTGGCCGGGGCGGCGCGGGCCGGGGTGAGCGAGGTGCTGCTGGACAACCAGCTGGAGTGCCGCGATGCCCGGGAGCTGATCGACTCCGCGAAGGAGCTGCGCGAGGCGGTGACGGAGGCGGGCCTGTAGCCCGCTCCCCGCCCCTCTGCTCCGCCCCGCACTTCCGGTCCGCCCCGGCCCTGTGGTCAGTCCTCCGGCAGCAGCACGGGTTCGATCCCGTCGAAGGCGTCCCCCGGGCCGGGGTTGGCCGGGTCGCAGGCGCCGCCGAGGTGGTGCATGACGCCCCACACGGCGTTGAGCGCGGTCTGCACGGCGCCCTCGGCCCAGCCGGCCGTCCAGGAGATGTCGTCGCCCGCCAGGAAGAGGCCGCGCCGGTCAGTGGGCAGCCCCTCCTGCATGAAGTGGGTGAACAGCCGCCGCTGGTAGCGGTAGTGCCCCGGCAGGTTGGCCTTGAAGGCGCCGAGGAAGTAGGGCTCGTCCTCCCAGGAGACGGTGAGCGGGTCGCCGGTGATGTGCTTGCGGATGTCGACGCCGGGATAGATCTCGCCCAGCGACTTGAGCATGACCTCCATCCGCTCGTTCGCGTCCAGCGGCAGCCACTTGAGACTGTCGTCGCACCACGTGTACGAGAGGCAGATGACGGCGGGCCGGTCGGGCCCCTCGTCCAGCAGGTAGGTGCCGCGCGTCATCCGGTCGGTGAGCGTCATGCTCATCGTGTCGCGGCCGGTGCGCCTGCCGTTGTCGTCGACAGCCTCATCGAGCCAGAACGGCCGGTCGACGGGGACGAACAGCTTGGAGGACTCCATGTAGTGGGTGCGCTCCACGGCCGTCCAGTGGTCGATGGGCAGCAGCGCGTCGTCGCAGTCGATGCGGCTGAGCAGCAGCCACGACTGGGCCGTGAAGACGGCGGCCGGGTAGGTGCGGATGTTCCCGCCCGCGTCGGTGACGGTCACGCGGTTGCCCGCGGTGCGGTGCAGCCGGGTGACGGCGGGGCGGGGTGCGCCGCCCGGATGCAGCGAGGCCAGGCTGGTGCCCTGCGGCCAGTGGACGAGCTTGCCGGGCTCGCGCTCCCACAGGCGCAGCGGCAGCTGCTGGCAGCCGCCGACGATGCCGCGGTGGTCGTCGTCGGCGCCGGTGTAGACGACGCGCAGGATCTCCAGGATCGAGTTGGGGAAGTCGGTGTCCCAGCCGCCGGTGCCGAAGCCGACCTGGCCGAAGATCTCCCGGTGCCGGAAGGAGGAGAAGGCCGGCGAGTCGCACAGGAACCCGTAGAACGTCTGGTTGTCCAGCTTCTCCACAAGGCGGGACCAGATCTCGCGGATGCGGGGCACGTCCCGCTCGCGTATCGCCCGCTGCATCGCGGAGAAGTCGGCGCCCTCCTCCAGACAGGCGTTCCACGCCTCCATCACCTGGTGGTAGACGGGCGGCAGGTCCTCCAGCGTGCGGGCGTAGTGCGACTCGCCCTTGAGGTCCACGACGGTGGAGGGGGTGTCGGGCGCCAGCGGGTTCGGGAACGGCTTGGTCTCCAGCCCGGCGAGGTCGATGTAGTGCTGGAGCGCGGTCGAGGACGGGGGGAAGCGCATGGCGCCCATCTCCGCGCGCAGCGACGGGTCGCCGCCCTCGAACGCCGCGGTGCGCAGCCGGCCGCCGAGCTGGTCGGCCTCGTACACGACGGGCTTGAGCCCCATCTTCATCAGCTCGTACGCCGCCACCAGGCCCGACAGGCCGCCGCCGATGACGGCGACCTCGCTGCCGTGCGCGGCGGGCGGCACCGCGCCCAGGCCCGCCGGGTGCGCCAGGTAGTCGTCGTACGCGAACGGGAAGTCGGGGCCGAACATCGTGAGCGGACGCTGCGCTCGCTGCTCGCCGACGGGCTGGCGCTCGTCCTGTTCGTGGGCAGCGGTGGGCACGGTGGAAGTCATGCGGAGGTGCTCCTGGATTGCGGGCCTGGCCGGATACGGGTCGGGTGACGGCGCCCAGGCCGCGAGTGGACGGGACTCAGGCCGGGTACAGCTCGGGGCGGCGGTCGGCCAGATACGGATTGCGCTCGCGGGAAGCCCGCAGGAACGCCGGGTCGGCGTCAGCGACCAGCAGAGCCTGCGAGACGCCGTCAGCGCGGGCGGGCACGGTGCCGTCCGGCGCGGCCAGACAGCTGCGCCCCGCGAAGTCGAACTCGCCCTCGCGGCCGACGCGGTTGGCGTACGCGACGTAGAGCTGGCTCTCGACGGCCCGCGCGGGGACGAGCGTCGTGGCGACGGCGTCGTACGGGCACATCAGCGCGGTCGGCACGAGCAGCACGTCGGTACCCGCGAGGGCGTGCGCGCGGACGGCTTCGGGGAACTCGACGTCGTAGCAGATCAGCAGACCGAACGTCAGCCCCGCCAGCCGGGCCTGGACGACCAGGTGGCTCCCGGGCGTGTAGTGCTCGGCCTCGTACGAGCCGTACAGGTGCGTCTTGCGGTAGTTCGCGAGGGCCTCGCCGTCCGGGCCGACGAGCCTCGCGGTGTTGTGGACGGCGCCGTCCTCGCCCCGCTCGGGGTAGCCGTAGCCGACAGCCACGCCGTGGCGGAGGGCGATGCGGGAGACCGCCTGCGCGGCCGGGCCGTCGTTCTGCTGTGCCGACCCCGCCGGGTCGGCGAGGGCGTAGCCGGTGAGGGAGAGCTCCGGTGTGAGGAGGAGACGGGCGCCCCGGGCGGCGGCCTCGCGGGCCGCGCGGTCGAGGGCGTCCAGGCCTGCGGCACGGGTCTGGTGGAGGGCGATACGCACGGCTTCGACGCTACGGGGCGCCTTGAGGGCTCACAAGGCGCCGATCTTGCGGGCCGACCCGCGCTTTGTTGCGCCCTTCGCGCCGAGGCCGTCGTTTTGTTGCGCGCCGCTGCTGCGCCCGTACGGCGGAGGCCCCCGGGGGCCGCGGGAGTCCGCCGCGGCGCTACAGCGGTGGGCCCGCGTTGTAGCGGCGCAGCAGCGGGGAGAGCACCAGCACCGACTTGGTGCGGTCGACGAAGGGCTCGCCCGCGATCCTCTCCAGCACCGTCTCGAAGTGCCGCATGTCCGCCGCGAAGACCTGCACGAGCGCGTCGGCGTCCCCGGTCACCGTGGAGGCCGAGGCCACCTCGGGATAGCGCGCGAGTGCCCGGCGGATGTCCTCGGGCGCCGTCCGTGAGCGGCAGTACATCTCGATGAAACCCTCCGTCTGCCACCCCAGGGCAGCCGGGTCGACCCGTACGGTGAACCCCGTGATCGCGCCGCGCTCCCGCAGCCGGTCCACGCGCCGTTTCACGGCGGGCGCCGACAGGCCGACCTCGGCTCCGATGTCGGCGTAGGTGCGGCGGGCATCCTCGGCGAGGGCGTGGACGATGCGTTCGTCGAGGGTGTCGAGATCGTTCTGTGGCACGGCGCCAGTAGAACACGGCGTGAACGCAGGCCGCGGAACGGCCGGAAGGGCGGACGAGGGTGCCGGATGTGGTGGGCGGGTGGCAGGACGCCGAGCCGTATCTGCGGGGGGTGGCCTGGCGGGACGGCGACCGCTGCGTGCGGGCCGACCCGGCGGACGCGGCCCGGCTGCCGGTCACGACCTGGGCCCGCGCGCAGATGCCGGTGGGGGTGCGGCTGGAGTTCGTCGCTCAGGGCCCGTTCGAGGTGCGCTACCGCGCGGCCACCCTGGGCACCGTGGACGCGCTGCGTGAGGGGAGCCGGAGGTGGGAGGCGCTGCGGGACGGCGAGCGGGCCGCCGCCGTCCCGGAGGACCCGCGGGAGGGCGAACGGGTGCTGCGCGTCGACTGGCCTGGCGGCCCGGGGGTGCTGTACCCGCCGGAGGGGTACGCCCCTGTGCTGCTGGGGGTGCGCGGCGCTCGGCCCGCGCCGCGGCAACCCCGCTGGCTGGTGTACGGCGACTCGATCGCGGAGGGCTGGTCGGCGACGGCGCCCTCGCTGGGCTGGCCCGCGGTCGCGGGCCGCGAACTGGGCCTGGACACGGTCAATCTGGGCTACACGGGCTCTGCGCACGGGGAGATGGCGAGCGCCGAGCAGTTGGCGGGCCTCCCCGGCTCGGTGCTGACCCTGGCGTTCGGCTGCAACTGCTGGACGGGCGTGCCGTATGCGACGGGGCTGATGGCCGAGACCGTCACGGCGTTCCTGCGTCTGGTGCGCGCCGGACATCCGCGTACGCCGCTGCTGGTGGTCTCTCCGCTGCCGCGTCCGGAGGCCGAGCGCGCACCGAACGCCCTGGGCGCGACCCTGGCCGGCCTGCGCGGGGCGATGGAGGGGGCCGTGCGGGCCCGGATCGCGGCAGGCGACGACCGGCTCGCGCTGCTGCCGGGCGCGGACCTGATCGGCCCTGAACACCTGGTGGACGGCGTGCACCCCGGCGACGCGGGACACGCGCTGGTCGCCTCGGCGGTGGCCCGGTCCCTCCGCGAGGACCTGGCCGTATCGCCGCTCGGGTACGGCGGCCGTTGAGGTTCACGCGCGTCGCGTCGCCCGGCCCGGCACCTCGCTGCGTGACCGGTTCGCGCCAGTGCGCCCACCGCGCGGGTGGGCCGGGCGGTCGCGAGGGCCCGGCGCGCGCGACCGCCTTCGTCCAGCGCGTGGCAGCGTGGGCCGCCGCCCCCGCGTGGTGTCGGCCGTCGCCAGCCATGGAGGTGGAGCCGACCGCGGCGCCGCGGTTGTGACGACCCCTACACCTCAGGAACGGTCACCCCTTCACGCAACAGGTAGCGCGGCCGGGTGTGTGTCCGCGAGGCGGCCCGTGCGCCCTACGGGCCGGGGGACCGCATCACTGAGCGGGCGAGGCCGATGAGGCCGGCTCGGATCCGTTGCTCGCCGAGTTCCGGCAGGAGGGCGGCCACGTGTTCGGCAGCCAGCGCGGCGAGCAGTGCGTGGGCGGTGTACGCGGGGTCGGGCGTGGCGGACAGCAAGATCGCCGTGTGGCGGTGCCAGAACCGGTAGGCCCCGATCCGGTACCGGGCGCCGACCGCGGCGGTCTCCGAGGTACGGATGAGAGCCAGATTCTCCAGCAGGTAGTCGACATAGGCGTCGACGAACGCGGTGAGGCGCGCCTCGGCAGCGGCTCCAGGGCCGAGCGGCGGCGGTCCATACAAGATCGCCTCCTGCAGTACGCGTTCTCGGGCGTCGAGGAGTGCGGCGGCCAGCCCGGACTTGTCGCCGAAGCGGCGGTAGAGGGTCCCCTTGCCGACGCCGGCGGCCTCGGCCACCTGGTCCATGGAGACCGCTTCCACTCCGTGCTCGGCGAACAGCCGCGCGGCTGCCTCCAGCACGGCGGCACGGTTGCGTGCCGAGCGTGCTTGCTCCTTCGGCGGTGGAGTGCGCAGCAGTTCCAGCAGCGTTGCAGAATCGGACTGCGGTCCGTTATCGTCATGAGCCACAGCCGGACTATAGTCCGATTCCTGAGAGGCAGTGGCATGACCGCACTCATCACACGAGACGAACTCAAGGCAGCCATGGACGCGGGCGGCGTGACCGTCGTCGACGCTCTGGGCGGCGAGTACTACGCCAAGCAACACCTGCCCGGCGCGCTCGAACTGGTCTTGACCGACGTCGAGGACCAGGCGTCCACCCTGCTCCCCGACCGCGACGCGGCGATCGTCACCTACTGCTCCAACCCGGCGTGCGCCAACAGCGGACAGGTCGCCGACCGGCTCACCGCTCTCGGATACACCAATGTCCGCAAGTACCGTGAGGGCATCCAGGACTGGGTGGAGGCGGGCCTTCCCACCGAGTCCGCCTGATCCCGCCCCCGGGGGAGGACAGCCCGGGAAGCCCTCGAACGCGGACGGCGCCGCACCCACGCCCGGGGTGCGGCGCCGTCCGCGGGAGCGGTCACCAACTGGCGTGCAGCGGCTTGCCCTCCGCGTAGCCCGCGGCGCTCTGGACGCCGACGACGGCCTTCTCGGCGAACTCCTCCAGGCTGCCGGCGCCCGCGTACGTGCAGGACGAGCGGACGCCCGCGATGATCGAGTCGATCAGGTCCTCGACGCCGGGGCGTGTCGGGTCCAGGAACATCCGGGAGGTGGAGATGCCCTCCTCGAACAGACCCTTGCGGGCACGGTCGTAGGCCGACTCCTCCGAGGTCCGGTTGCGCACGGCACGGGCGGAGGCCATTCCGAAGGACTCCTTGTAGAGGCGTCCGTCGGCGGACTGCTGGAGGTCTCCGGGGGACTCGTGAGTGCCGGCGAACCAGGAGCCGATCATCACGTTGGAGGCTCCGGCGGCCAGCGCCATGGCCACATCGCGGGGGTGTCGCACGCCGCCGTCGGCCCACACGTGCTTGCCGTACTTGCGCGCCTCGGCGGCGCACTCCAGGACGGCGGAGAACTGCGGCCGGCCGACGCCGGTCATCATGCGGGTGGTGCACATGGCGCCGGGGCCGACGCCGACCTTGACGATGTCCGCACCCGCCTCGATCAGGTCGCGCACCCCTTCGGCTGCCACGACGTTGCCCGCCACGACCGGGACGGCCGGGTCGAGGGAGCGGACGGCCTTGAGGGCTTCGAGCATGCCTTCCTGGTGGCCGTGGGCGGTGTCCACCACGAGGGTGTCGACGCCGGCGTCGAGCAGCGCCTGGGCACGCGCCGCCACGTCGCCGTTGATACCGACGGCGGCGGCGACGCGCAGCGCGCCTTCGGCGTCGACGGCGGGGCTGTAGAGGGTGGCCCGCAGCGCGCCCTTGCGCGTGAGGATGCCGACGAGCTTGCCGTCGGGTCCGACGGCGGGCGCGAACTTGCGGTGCGCGGCGTCGAGCCGGTTGAAGGCGTCACGGGGGTCGATGTCCGCGTCGACGACCAGCAGTTCGCTGGTCATGACCTCCGAGAGCTGGGTGAACCGGTCGACGCCGGTCAGATCGGACTCGGTGACGACGCCGACGGGCCGCCCGTCCCGCACCACGACGCCGGCCCCGTGCGCCCGCTTGGGCAGCAGCGAGAGCGCGTCGGCGACGGTCTGGGTGGGGGCGAGCGTGATGGGGGTGTCGAGGACGTGGTGCCGCCGCTTGACCCAGCCGATGACCTCGGTGACGACGTCGATCGGGATGTCCTGGGGGATCACCACGAGCCCGCCGCGGCGAGCCACGGTCTCGGCCATACGGCGTCCGGCGATGGCGGTCATGTTGGCGACCACCAGGGGGATGGTGGTGCCCGTGCCGTCGGGCGAGGACAGGTCCACGCCCTGCCGGGAACCGACCGCCGAGCGGTTCGGCACCATGAAGACGTCGTCGTACGTCAGGTCGTACGGGGGCCGCTGATCATTGAGGAAACGCACGTACTTCATTCTCCCACGTCCGCACATGCATGCGAGACCGGAGGATCCGCCGGAGTGGACCGCCGCCCGTGGTGGGATCGCACGAGAAGACCACGCACCCGACCAGGCATGACTACGACGTGTGACTGCCGCCGCTCACCGGGTCGGGAACCACCTCGGCGGGCGGGGGCGCGGACTCCTGAGCAACGGTGTCGCGGCGCGTCCGGCGCGCGTCGGCCGCCCCCTTCAGACGCCGCACCGCAGGCTCCGTCCAGCGGGCGGTCAGCGGCCCGAAGATCACCATGATCATCACGTACGCGGTCGCCAGCGGGGTGATCCGCGAGTCCGCGCTCGCGGCGAGCCCGGCTATCACGATGGAGAACTCGCCCCGCGCCACCAGCGCCCCGCCCGCGCGCAGCCGCCCCTTGCCGCCGACTCCCGCACGCCCCGCCGCGTACCAGCCGGTGAGCACCTTGGTGACGGCGGTGACCACGGCCAGGATCAGCGCGGGCAGCAGCACGGGCGGAATCTGGGAGGGGTCGGTGTTGAGACCGAAGAAGACGAAGAAGACGGCGGCGAACAGGTCCCGCAGCGGTGTGAGCAGACTGCGCGCGTTCTCCGCCGTCTCACCCGAGAGCGCGATACCCACCAGGAAGGCTCCGACGGCCGCCGAGACCTGGAGCTTCGCGGCGATGCCCGCGATCAGCAGGGTGAGCCCGAGCACGACGAGCAGCAGCATCTCGGGGGTGTTCGAGCTGACGGCGCGGCTTATGTGCCGGCCGAACCGCAGCGCCACCAGCAGCACGATCCCGACCGTCCCCACGGCGACGAGCATGGCCACGCTGGTCCCCGCCAGCCCGAGCCCGGCCACCAGCGCTGTCAGCAACGGCAGATAGAGGGCCATGGACAGGTCCTCGATGACCAGCACCCCGAGGATGACCGGCGTCTCCTTGTTGCCGAGCCTGCCCAGATCGGTGAGCACCTTGGCGATCACCCCGGACGACGAGATCCAGGTGACACCGGCCAGCGCCACCGCCGCGACAGGACCCCAGCCCAGCAGCAGCGCCGCCACCGCGCCCGGCACCGCGTTGAGCGCGAAGTCCACGATGCCGGACGGATACTGGGTCTTGAGACTGGTGACCAGTTCGGAGGCGCTGTACTCCAGGCCCAGCAGCAGCAGGAGCAGGATCACCCCGATCTCCGCACCGACCTCGATGAACTCCTCGCTGGCGGTCAGCGGGAAGAGGCCCCCTTGCCCGAAGGCGAGACCCCCCAGCAGGTAGAGGGGGATCGGGGAGAGCCCGATACGGCCGGCGAAGCGGCCGACCAGCCCCAGTCCCAGAATGACGGCGCCGAGTTCGATCAGCAGGACGGTGGTGTCGTGCACAGAGGGCCTTTCAGTTGTCCAGCGGCTTGTACCTGCGGCTCAGGTGCCGGAGATGATGCGGGTCAGCTCGTCCACTCCCTCCCGGGTACCGACGGCGACGAGCGTGTCCCCCGCCTCCAGCCGGAAGTCGGGCGTCGGCGACGGCACCGCGCCGGTGCGGCGCAGCACGGCGACGATGGAGGCGCCGGTACGGCTCCGCGCCTGGGTGGCGCCCAGCGGCTCCCCGCTGTACGGCGACTGCCCCGACATCGGAATGCGGACGGTGACCAGGTCGATCTCCATCTCGCACGTGCCCAGCCGGGGGCTCTCACCAGGAGCGAGGATCTCCGCCAGGGAGCCCGCCTCCTCCTGGTCGAGCTGCACCGTGGCCAGACAGGCGTCCGGGTCGTCCTCCGGATGGAACCCGAGGAACCTGCGGCCGTCCTGGTGAGCGACCACCGAGATGTGGCGCCCGGTCCGGGTGGTGATGTCGTACTGCTTGCCCAACCCCGGCAGCTTGGTGCTCTTGGTCGTCATGGCTGCTGCCCTTCTGAACCTTCCACGAGGACTACGCAGGTCCGCGGAGCGTCCTGCGGCGAACTGCTACGAAGCGGCGGTGCTGTCCGGATCCGTACGCTCCAACGCCGGACGGGGACCCGATTCTTCCTCGGCCAGCAGCCAGTCGGCGGCAGCGGTGTCCGTCACCAGGCTGGTGACCAGCCCGGAGCGGAGCACGGCACCGATCGCGGCCGCCTTGCGGTGGCCCCCGGCGATGGCCACGACTTCCGGGATACGGCGCAGCCGCTCGGCCTCGACCGTGATGCACCGCTCCCCCAGGTCGCGGCCGATCCGCCGGCCCTGCGCGTCGAACAGGTGCGCCGACATCTCCGCGGCCACTCCGAGCGACGAGTAGTGCTCCCGCTCCTCGGCGCTGAGCATGTCGTGCACCGTGGAGATCCCCGGCTCCCAGGAGCCGATGGAAACGGCGGCGACGGTCACCTTGTCGAAGTACTCGAAAGCGCGAGCGATGCCCGTCTGGTGGCGCAGCGCCGCGGCGGTGGAGCTGTCCGGCAGCAGCATCGGCGCGTAGATGGGGTGCGCCTCCCCGCCGGCGACCTCGGCGGCACGACGGACGGCCTCCACCGAACCGCGGTCGGCCGTGCCCGCGTCGTAGACGCCGGTGAGCTGGACCACCGTGCACGGCGGCAGCTGACGCAGCGCCGTCGCCATGTGGATGGTGGAGCGCCCCCAGGCCAGACCCAGCACGTCGCCGTCGGTGACCAGCTCGCCCAGCAGATCGGCGGCGACCTCGCCGAGGTTCTCCGGGTCCGCCGCGTCGTCGACGGCCTCGGTGGGCGACTCGACGACGACCGCGTGCCGCAGCCCGAAACGGGCGCGCAGCGCGTCCGAACGCTCGGCGTCCAGCTCGGCCGGCACCCTGATCTCGATCCGCACCAGGTCACGTTCGAGCGCGGTCTCCAGCACCCGGGCCACCTTGAAGCGGCTCACCCCGAACTCGTCCGCGATCTGGATCTTGGACTTGCTCTCCAGATAGAAACGGCGGGCCATCGCCGCCGCCTGCATGAGCTCGGCGGGTCCCATTCGCGTGGCTCGCCCCGACGACACCGCTCTCACCTCACTGTCTTGCTGTGTCCGCGCTGGCGGCACGTACGCGCCGCGCGTTCATCCTTGCAGATCCCCTGACAAACGTGACCCTGGTCACCCAGCGTTCACCTCAGCTCCCCTCTCCGGGACGCCCGGCCTGCCCCTGCCCGGGGCGCCCCGCCTGCTCCCGACCCGGACCGCCGGTCTGCTCCGCCTGCGCTCAACCCGGGCGGCTCGCCTGCTCGGCCTGCTGCCGCAGCGCCCGTACCGCCGCCGCCGGATCGTCGGCGCCGTAGACGGCGGAGCCCGCCACGAACACGTCGGCGCCCGCCTCGGCGCACCGCTCGATGGTGGAGGCCGAGACCCCGCCGTCCACCTGGAGCCACAGCTGCAGCCCGTGCTTGTCGATCAACTGCCGGGTGCGGCGGATCTTCGGCAGCATGATGTCGAGGAACGCCTGCCCGCCGAAGCCCGGCTCCACCGTCATCACCAGCAGCATGTCCAGCTCGGGCAGCAGGTCCTCGTACGGCTCGATCGGGGTGGCGGGCTTGAGCGCCATGGACGCACGGGCCCCCTGGGCGCGGACCTCGCGGGCCAGCCGCACCGGAGCCGCGGCGGCCTCCGCGTGGAAGGTGACCGAACCCGCGCCCGCCTCCACGAACGCCGGAGCCCAACGGTCCGGTTCCTCGATCATCAGGTGGCAGTCCAGCGGGGTGTCCGTGGCCTTGCGCAGCGACTCGACCACGGGCACGCCCAGGGTCAGATTGGGCACGAAGTGGTTGTCCATGACATCGACGTGCAGCCAGTCGGCGCCGCCGGTGCCGGATACCGCCTCCGCCTCGTCGGCGAGACGCGCGAAGTCGGCGGACAGGATGCTGGGGTTGATCTGAGCCATGGTCACCAGTATTCCGTGTGGACGTTCGAAGCGATCACTCGGTGGGGCACGCCGCCGCCTGAGCGCTCACGCGGGGCGGCTGCCACGCTGTGCGGTGCGGCTGCCATGCTGTGCGGTGCGGCTCTCACGCCGTGCGGTGCGGCTGCCACGCCGTGCGGTGTGGCTCTCAGGCCGTGCACTGGCGCTCCCACGCCGCGTGCTGCGGCTCTCACGCCGTGCGGCGCAGCAGCGCCAGGTACATCGCGTCCGTTCCGTGCAGATGCGGCCACAACTGGACGTCCGGACCCTCGCCCAGATCCGGTACACCGGACAGCAGCGGACGGGCGTCCAGCAGTTCCGCCGCCGGACCGCGCGGCTCCTTCTCCATCCCGCGCAGCACGTCGTCGACAACCGCGCGGGTCTCCGCCAGATGCGGCGAGCACGTCGCATACCCGACGACGCCACCCACCCGGGCCGCCGCCACCGCCTGGCGCAGCAGCCCACGCTGCAACGGGGCGAACCCCGCCAGATCCTCAGGACCGCGCCGCCACCGGGCCTCGGGCCTGCGCCGCAGCGCGCCGAGTCCGGTACACGGCACATCCACCAGCACCCGGTCGAAGCTGCCGGGCCGCCACGCAGGCCGCGTCCCGTCCGCGCTGACAGCGGCCCACGGCCCCGGATTGCCCTCCAGCGCACGGGCCACCAGGCGCGCACGGTGCGGCTGCTTCTCGGCCGCCAGCAGCGCCGCCCCCCGCCGCGCCGCGAGCGCCCCCAGCAGGGCCGCCTTACCGCCAGGCCCCGCACAGACGTCCAGCCAGTGCCTGTCGCCCCCGCCCTCCACGGGTGCGTCGGCCAGAGCGAGCGCGACGAGCTGACTGCCCTCGTCCTGCACCCCCGCCCTGCCCTCGCGCACGGCCTCCAGCGCCCCGGGCTCACCGCCCTCGGCCATCCGCACCGCGTACGGCGACCAACGCCCCGGCGCCGTCTCGCCGGTGCTCAACTCCTCGACGGACGCCCGGCCCGGACGGGCCACCAGCGTGACCTCCGGCCGCTCGTTGTCGGCCTCCAGCAGCGCGGTGATCTCCGCGCGGCCACCTCCCTGGCCCCGCGCCGGCAGCGCGTCCCAGAGTGCGGAGACCACCCACCGAGGATGCGCGTGGCGCAGCGCGAGGTGCTCCTCGGGATCCTCGTCGTAGGGCGGCGCGATCCGCTCCAGCCAGCCCTCGAGGTCATCGGCGGTGATACGCCGCAGCACCGCGTTGACGAACTTCGCCCGCCCGTCACCCAGCACCACCCGGGCCAGCTCCACCGTGGCACTCACCGCGGCGTGCTGCGGGATGCGGGTGCCCAGCAGCTGGTGGGCACCCAGGGAGAGGACGTCCAGCACCGGCGGGTCGACCTCGCGCAGCGGGCGGTCCACACACTCCGCGATGATCGCGTCATAGGTGCCCTGCCGACGCAGCGTGCCGTACACCAGCTCCGTGGCCAGCGCCGCGTCCCGCGCGTCCAGACCCCCCTTGTCGGGGTCCTTCTCGCGGGCCTTCCTCAGCAGCGGAGGCAGCACCAGGTTCGCGTAGGCGTCCCGTTCGTCGACGGCGCGCAGCGCCTCGAACGCGAGGAGGCGGACCGGGTCCTTGCGCGGCCGTCGGTACGGCTTTCCCGGCCTGCCTGCATGAGCTGGCTTGCCTGCATGACCTGGCTTGCCAGGTTTTGTGGACCTGCCCGGCTGACCGCCGCGGCGGGGTGGGGTGCTCACAGCTGAAGGTGCTCCGCGAAACGAGGGATCAAGACCTCCACCCTACGACCCCACGGCCCCTCACCG
>NZ_JASKYT010000153.1:0-13991 GCF_041028275.1 Streptomyces sp. PU-14G | reverse complement strand
GCCGTGGCACCGGGGCCCTTATACCCCTAGCGGGTATATGATACCGGACTTCTCCGAGCCCGCTTCAGCGCGCGGGCTGACATGGGTGACACTGGGGGGACGCCGGTTCGCTGTGGCCGGATGATGCGCCTAGCATCAACGAGACCGTCATCGAGGCATCCGAGGACCCCCAGTGCGCTTTCGTCTGACCCCCAGGGAGACGAGCTTCTACGACATGTTCGCGGCCTCCGCGGACAACATCGTGACCGGCTCGAAACTCCTCATGGAACTGCTCGGGGCGGATTCCTCCGCGCGAACCGAGATCTCCGAGAGGATGCGCGCGGCGGAGCACGCGGGGGACGACGCGACGCACGCGATCTTCCACCAGCTCAACTCCTCCTTCATCACCCCGTTCGACCGCGAGGACATCTACAACCTGGCCTCCTCCCTCGACGACATCATGGACTTCATGGAGGAGGCCGTCGACCTCGTCGTCCTCTACCAGATCGAGGAGTTGCCCAAGGGGGTCGAACAGCAGATCGAGGTGCTGTCGCGGGCCGCCGAACTGACGGCCGAGGCCATGCCGAACCTGCGGACCATGGACAACCTCACCGAGTACTGGATCGAGGTCAACCGGCTGGAGAATCAGGCCGACCAGATCCACCGCAAGCTGCTCGCCCACCTGTTCAACGGCAAGTACGACGCGATCGAGGTCATGAAGCTCAAGCAGGTCGTCGACGTGCTCGAGGAGGCGGCGGACGCCTTCGAACACGTGGCCAACACCGTCGAGACCATCGCGGTCAAGGAGTCCTGACGCTCCGTGGACACCTTCGCTCTGATCGTGACCGTCGGTGTCGCGCTCGGATTCACGTACACGAACGGCTTCCACGACTCCGCGAACGCCATCGCGACGTCGGTCTCCACCCGGGCGCTCACCCCGCGCGCGGCACTGGCCATGGCCGCGGTGATGAACCTCGCGGGCGCCTTCCTCGGCAGCGGAGTCGCCAAGACCGTCAGTGAGGGGCTGATCGTCACCCCGCACGGCGAGGCGGGGATGGGCATCCTGTTCGCCGCGCTCGTCGGCGCCATCGCCTGGAACCTGGTCACCTGGTACTTCGGTCTTCCCTCCTCCTCCAGCCACGCCCTGTTCGGCGGCATGGTCGGCGCGGCGCTGGCCGGCGGCATCACCGTGTTCTGGTCCGGCGTGGTCGAGAAGATCGTCCTGCCGATGTTCCTCTCGCCCATCGTCGGCCTGCTCCTCGGCTACCTGGTGATGTGCGTCATCCTGTGGCTCTTCCGCAAGTCCAACCCCCACCGGGCCAAGCGCGGGTTCCGTATCGCGCAGACCGTCTCCGCGGCGGGCATGGCGCTGGGCCACGGTCTCCAGGACGCGCAGAAGACCATGGGCGTCGTCGTCATGGCGCTCACCATCGCCGACGTGCAGCAGCACAACGAGATCCCCGTCTGGGTCAAGATCGTGTGTGCCGCCACGCTGTCGCTGGGCACCTACGCGGGCGGCTGGCGCATCATGCGGACGCTGGGCCGGCGCATCATCGAGCTGGACCCGCCGCAGGGGTTCGCCGCGGAGACCACCGCGGCGTCCGTGATGTACAGCGCGTCCTTCATGTTCCACGCCCCCATCTCCACCACGCACGTGATCACCTCGGCGATCATGGGTGTCGGTGCGACGAAGAGGGTCAGCGCGGTGCGCTGGGGGGTCGCGAAGAACATCATCATGGGCTGGTTCATCACCATGCCGGCCGCCGCCGTCGTCGCCGCGCTCATCTTCTGGGCGGTCAAACTCGTCTTCGGCTGACCCCCCCTCCGTCAGACATCTGTGCCCTGCCCCCTTCCGGTTCGTCCGAGGGGGCAGGGCACAGACGTGTCTGACGGAGGAGCGGGGCGGGGGCGAGGAAGAAGCCCGCGGTGGCACCGCCATGCAGCACCGCGGGCAGCTCAGGGGGCTCGGGATCACCCGAAGCGGCCGGAGATGTAGTCCTCCGTGGCCTGGACGGACGGGTTGGAGAAGATGCGCTCGGTGTCGTCGATCTCGACGAGCTTCCCCGGAGCGCCCACCTCCGCGAGGTTGAAGAAGGCGGTGCGGTCGGAGACCCGCGCCGCCTGCTGCATGTTGTGCGTCACGATCACGATGGTGAACTGCGACGTGAGCTCCCCGATGAGGTCCTCGATGGCGAGGGTGGAGATCGGGTCGAGGGCCGAGCAGGGCTCGTCCATCAGCAGCACCTGGGGTTCGACGGCGATGGCCCGCGCGATGCACAGCCGCTGCTGCTGGCCGCCGGAGAGGCCGGAGCCCGGCCGGTTGAGCCGGTCCTTGACCTCGTTCCACAGGTTGGCGCCCTTGAGGGACTTCTCGACGATCCCGTCGAGTTCGCTCTTCTTGTGGTCGCCGTTGAGCCGCAGGCCCGCCGCCACGTTGTCGTAGATGGACATCGTGGGGAACGGGTTGGGCCGCTGGAAGACCATGCCGATGGTGCGGCGCACGGAGACCGGATCGACGCCGGTGCCGTACAGGTCCTCGTCGTCGAGCATCACCTTGCCCTCGACCCGCCCGCCGGGGGTGACCTCGTGCATGCGGTTGAGAGTGCGCAGGAAGGTGGACTTGCCGCAGCCCGAGGGGCCGATGAAGGCGGTGACGGAGCGCGGTTCGACGGTCATGGAGATGTCGTCGATGGCGCGGAAGGTGCCGTAGTAGGCGGAAAGGCCGCTGACGTCGATGCGTTTGGCCACGGGAATCACTCCCTTAGTGCTTGGGGGCCTTCCAGCGGGCGATGCCGCGGGCGACCAGGTTGAGGATCATGACGAAGGCGATCAGTACGAGGGCGGCTGCCCAGGCGCGGTCGTAGGAGGGCTCGTTGCCGTTGGCCCACTGCTCGTAGACGTAGTACGGCAGGGAGGACTGAGCGCCTTCGAAGGGGTTGCCGTTGATCGAGGCCGAGCCGAAGACCAGCAGCAGGATGGGGGCCGACTCGCCGGCGATGCGGGCGACGGCCAGCATGATGCCGGTGGTGATGCCGCCGATCGCGGTCGGCAGGACGACCTTGAGGATGGTCCGCCACTTCGGCACGCCGAGCGCCAGTGACGCCTCGCGCAGCTCGTTGGGGACGAGCTTGAGCATCTCCTCCGTCGAGCGCACGACGATCGGCATCATCAGGATGGCCAGCGACATGGCACCGGCGAAACCGGAGTAGCCGAAGTCGAGGATGATGATCCAGAACGAGAGGATGAACAGGCCGGCGACGATGGAGGGGATGCCGGTCATGACGTCCACGAAGAAGGTGACGGCCTTGGCGAGCCGCCCGGTGCCGTACTCGACGAGGTAGATCGCGGTCAGCAGCCCGACGGGCGCGGCGATCAGCGTGGCGAGGCCGACCTGTTCGAGGGTGCCGATCAGCGCGTGGTAGATCCCGCCGCCGGGCTCCATGGTGATGACGCCGTTCATGGAGTGGGTCAGGAAGTACCCGTCGAGCACCTTGACGCCCCGCGCCACCGTCTCCCAGATGAGGGAGGCGAGCGGGATGACGGCCAGCAGGAAGCAGACCCAGATGAAGCTGGTGGCCAGCCGGTCCTTGGCCTGCCGGGTGCCCTCGACGGCGCCGGCGAGGACGGCGGTGAGGCCGACGTAGAGCAGGGCGGCGATCAGCCCCCACTGGACGCGGCTGTCCAGCCCGGCCACCAGGCCGATACCGATGCCGAGTGCGGCGGCGACGGCGGCCAGGCCGAGCGGGGCCCAGCGCGGCAGCCGGGGCTGGCGCAGGGAGGAGGGGAGGGGCGAGGCGTCGACGGGGGCGGCGTCGGCCACCTCGGCCATGACGGGCTGGCTCATGCGTTCGCTCCCGAGTACTCCTTGCGGCGCGCGATGATCAGCCGGGCCGCGCCGTTGACCAGCAGGGTGATGACGAACAGGACGAGACCCGAGGCGATCAGCGCGTCCCGTCCGGTGGCGCCGGCCTCCTTGAAGCCGGCGGCGATGTTCTGTGCGAACGTGCCGCCGCCGGGCTGGAGCAGGCTGGCGTGGATGAGGAAGCTGGGGGAGAGCACCGTGGCGACGGCCATCGTCTCGCCCAGCGCGCGGCCGAGACCGAGCATGGAGGCGCTGATGACGCCGGAGCGGCCGAAGGGCAGCACCGACATGCGGATGACCTCCCACCGGGTCGCGCCCAGGGCGAGGGCCGCCTCCTCGTGCATCTTGGGCGCCTGCCGGAAGACCTCGCGGGAGACGTTGGTGACGATCGGCAGGATCATGATCGCGAGCAGGATGCCGGCCGTGAACAGGGAGCGGGCGGCGCCGCCCTCATAGGTGAGGATGCCGCTCCACCCGAAGTAGTCGTCCAGCCACTCGTACAGACCGCTCAGGTGCGGGACGAGGAAGAGTGCGCCCCACAGGCCGTAGACGATGGAGGGGACGGCCGCCAGCAGGTCGATGACGTAGCCGAGAGGGGTCGCCAGTTTGCGCGGCGCGTAGTGCGAGATGAACAGCGCGATGCCCACGGCCACGGGGACGGCGACGATCATCGCGATGAGCGAGCTGACGACGGTGCCGAAGGCGAGGACGGCGATGCCGAAGCGCGGCGGCGTCGCGTTGGCGTCCCACTCGAAGGCGGTGAGGAAGTTGGCCTCGTCGGCTTGGATGGCGAGTGCGGCGCGCCAGGTGAGGAAGACAGCGATCGCGGCCATGATCGCCAGGAGGGTGATGCCGGAGCCCCGGGAGAGGCCGAGGAATATTCGGTCACCCTTCCGGGTGGCGCCCTTCAAGGTGACCGCGGGGTCCGCGGGTTCCGCTGTCGCGGGTGGGTTATCGGTAGCCATGGTTTCTCCGGTCTGACTGGTGCGGGCCGCCGCGCTCGGCGTGGGTGCGCGGAGTGGCCCTTCGGCGGTGCACCGGATCGTTCAGCGTTCCGTGCATGTGCGGATATATGGGGCACGGATCGCCGGGGTGGAGGGGGCGGCGGTGCGTGCGGCACCGCCGCCGCACCCTCCGACAGGCCTACGTCTGGCCTACTTCTGGCCTACGCCAGGCCCACTTCTGGCCTACTTCTGGCCTACGCCAGGCCCACTTCTGGCCTACTTCTGGCCTCCTGGGGCTGTTCCAGGCCTCCTGGGACCTGTTCGAGGCCTCTGGGGCCTGTTCCAGGTCTACTTCAGGCCGTCGATGGTCGAGCGGACCTTGGTGATGATCTCTTCGGGGATCGGGGCGTAGCCCTTCTCCGCGAGGGCCTTCTGGCCGTCCTCGCTCGCGGTGTACTTCAGGAAGGACTTCGTCGCGGCCAGCGTCTCCTTCTTGTTGCCCTGGTCGCAGACGATCTCGTACGTCGCCAGGACGATCGGGTAGGCGCCCTCGGCCTCGGTCTTGTAGTTCAGCTCCAGCGCGAGGTCCTTGCCCTGGCCGACGACCTTGGCGTCGGCGATCGCCTTGGAGGCGTTGCCCGTGGTGGCCTCGACGGGCTCCTTGGCGCCGGTGTCCAGCTTGACCGTGTTCAGGTCGTTCCCGGTAGCGTAGGACAGTTCGGCGTAGCCGATGGCGCCGTCGTTCTGCTTGACGTTGGTGGCGATCCCGGAGGAACCGTCGGCGCCCTGGCCGCCCTTGCCGGCCCACGCCTTGGCGGGCTCGTGCTTCCAGGAGCCGGGGGCCGCGGAGTTCAGGTACTTGGTGAAGTTGTCGGTGGTGCCCGACTCGTCGGAGCGGTGGAAGGCCTGGATCTTGGTGCTCGGCAGCTTCGCGTCCGGGTTCAGCTTCTTGATGGCCGGGTCGTTCCACTTGGTGATCTTCGAGTCGAAGATCTTGGCCAGCGTGTCGGCGTCCAGCACCAGGTCGTCGACGCCGTCGAGGTTGTACGTGACGGCGATCGGGCCGCCGACCATCGGCAGGTCGATGGCCTGGCCGCCCTTGCAGACCTTCTTGGACTTGGCGACCTCGTCCGGCTCGAGCGCCGAGTCGGAGCCCGCGAAGGCCGTCTTGCCCTGGAGGAACTCCTGGATGCCCGCGCCCGAGCCGGTGGGCTTGTAGTTGAGCTGCGTGGTGTCGCACGCGGACTGGTAGGTCTGCGTCCACACGTCCATGGCGTTCTTCTGGGCGCTGGATCCCGAGGCGAGCAGCTTGCCCTCGCCGTCGCAGGTGATGTTGCCGGCGGCCTTGCTGGTCTCGCTGCCGGAACCGCCGGAGTTGTCGTCCGAGCCGCAGGCGCTCAGGACCAGGGCGCCACACACCGTGAGAGCGCCGACAGCTGCGGTGCGGAGCCGGCTCGTGCGCTGAAGCTTCACTGTCGTTCAGTTCCTTCCTGGGCCCGGGAGCGACGGCCGGCCGGCCGTCGGGCTCTCTGGCTATGGGGCGCGTTCCCTGTCGTGGAGGGTGCCGCGCTCTTCGTAAGGCCGAAATTAGACAGATCAGGTGAAGCGGCCGACGGAGCTGAGTGAACGCCGAGTGAACCTCGGCGGTCAGCCCGGTGCCCTCCAGGGCCACGGGCCCGGGCGGGGCGGCCCGTTTGATACTCGTCAGTACATTCCTCTGTTGTCTTTCGGACCGGCATGGCACTATCCGCTCCACTGGCCCCAGTTGACCATACGGAAATGGGGGTGGCCCGGGTGAGACGGCCGCTGATCAGCTCGACCCTCCCGTCGTCCGGACGGCACGGCCCGCTCGTCGTGGCCTGCGCCCTGATGCTGCTGGCGGGGCCCGCGCTCGGTACCGCCCACGCCGATCCGGAACGGCCGGGGAAGGACGGCTCCGGGGCGGGCTCCGCGTCCGGTTCCGGGTCCGGATCCGGTTCGGGTTCCGGATCCGGTGCGGATTCCGCGTCCGGTGCGGATTCCGGAGGGCGGGCCGGTGAGCCGAACCTGGAGGAGATCCGCAAGGACATCGAGCGGCTGCACGACAAGGCGGAGTCCGCGACGGACGCGTACAACGCCGCCGAGTCCGCCACCAAGAAGCAGCAGAAGCGGATCGTCAAGCTCGCCAAGCGGATCGACACCACCCAGGGCAAGCTCGACTCCCTCCACGACACGGCGGGCGCCATGGCACGCGCCCAGTACCGCAACGGCGGCGTGCCGCCGGCGGCGAAGCTGATGCTGGGGGACGACCCGGAGGACTTCCTGCGCGGACTCTCCCTCACGCACAAGGGCCAGCAGGCCACCCGCTCCTTCATCGGCACCCTCACCGAGACCCGCTCCCAGCTCCGCGGCGACGCCAAGGACGCCTCCGACGCGTGGCAGAAGCTGGAGAAGACGCGCAAGAAGAAGGCCGCCGCGAAGAAGAAGATCACCGGTCAGCTGAAGAAGGCGAAGAAGATCGAGGCCGGTCTCAAGGAGGAGGAGCGCGAGCGGCTGCGCGAGCTGGAGGACGAGGCGGCCAAGGCGCAGCAGGCGAAGTGGCTGAAGTCCGGAGTGCTGGACGGCCTTGACGGCAAGGCGTCACCGGCCGGGCGACGCGCCATCGAGTGGGCCACCAAACAGATCGGCAAGGACTACGTGTGGGGAGCCGAGGGCCCCTCGACCTTCGACTGCTCGGGCCTGACGATGCGCGCCTGGGAGGCCGCGGGCGTGCGCATCCCCCGCACCTCCCAGGAGCAGTGGAAGCAGCTGCCGCACGTGCCGGTCGACAGGATGCGCCCCGGCGACCTGATCATCTACAAGAAGGACGCCAGTCACGTGGGGATCTACGTCGGTGACGGTGCGCTGCTGCACGCGCCGCGCACCGGTCGGCAGATCACCGTCGAGGGGGCGGGCTCCATGCCGATCCTGGGTGTGGTACGTCCCGACAAGTGAGACCGATCCGACCTCTTCGGGCGTTTCCTTTTGCGCTTTTCGCGGCTTTTTGCGCGTGAGCTTGGTCATGTACCGGCCACGGAAAACGGCTCCGGCCTGCGGCGAACTCCCGCACCGCCGAGGGCATATGACAGGGATGGGCCCCGGCGGGCCATTCCGTCGGCGCAGCCGGGGGCGCTAAGGTCCCTCCGGAGAGCCCGGGATGACGAGCGCCCGACCACCGCGCGCCGTTCCGGGCCGAGCCATGGTGGCCGCCGCACGGCGTGCACCACGCCCTCGGGGGAGGGAGAGGTTTCAGCATGCCCGCAAGCGCGCCCGCGGCCGGAACTGCGGCGCAGTCCGCCGATGTACCGGCCCAGCAGGCCGCGCCGGGAACCGGCGGCAGCCTGACCCTGCTGGTCATCGAGGACGACCCGGCGGGGTCGGTGAGCGTGCCCCGCATGCTCGACGCCTACGGCAAGCCCGTGCGCGTCCGCACGGCACGCAACCTCACCGAGGCCGCACGACTGCTCACCGACGACGTCCACTGCATCCTGCTCGACCTCGCGCTGCCGTGCGAGGACCGGTGCGAGGAGCGGGCGGAGGACCGGCGCGGGGAGCGGGCGGAGGAYCGGCGCGGGGAGCGGGCGGAGGGCCGGCGCGGGGAGCGGCGCGAAGGAGGGCGCGAGCAGCGGCCCGGGCACCGGCGCGAAGAGGCGCGCGGGGCGCGCGGGGCGCGCGAGGCGCGCGAGGAGCGCCTGGGTGGCGAAAGATCCGCTCCCGCTGACGGTTTCGCCGCGGGGGCGCCCACCGCGGGACGGGGGCCTGCGACGGCCCCGACTCCCGCGGAGGAGCCGCCGCCGGACGCCCCGGCCGAACCCGACGAACTGCACATCCTGCGTCGGGTCCTGCGCATGGCACCGCGCCACGCGGTGCTGGCGCTCACCGACGGCAGCGACGCCGAACGGGCCGCGGACGCCGTACGGGTCGGCGCACAGGACTACCTCTTCCGCGACGAACTCGACGGCAGGCTGCTCACCCGCGCCATCCGCTACGCCGTCGCCCGCAAACGCGCCGACCTGGCACAACGCCAGCTGACCGAGACGAGGCTGCGGGCCCAGGAGAACGCCAGGCTGGAGCGCGGCCTGCTGCCCAGGCCGATCCTGGAAGGCAGCGAACTGCGGTTCGCCGCGCGCTACCGTCCGGGCCGCTCCCGCGCCCTGCTGGGCGGCGACTTCTACGACACCGTCCGCACCCCCGACGGCACCGTCCACGCCATGATCGGCGACGTGTGCGGCCACGGCCCCGACGAGGCCGCCCTCGGCGTCGAGCTGCGCATCGCCTGGCGCGCCCTCACCTTCGCGGGACTGTGCGGGGACGCCCTGCTGAGCACCCTGCAGAAGGTGCTGGAGAACGAACGGGCCAGCGAGGAGATCTTCGCGACCCTGTGCACCGTCGACATCTCCTCCGACGGCCGCAGCGCCGGCGTCTGCCTGGCAGGCCACCCCTCGCCCCTGTTCGCGGGCGGAGCGGGGGCGGCACCCCGACTGCTGCCGTACGACGAGAGCGGGCCGGCGCTCGGACTGCTCCCGCACGCACGCTGGCCGCGCCGGCAGGTCACCCTGGGGCGCGCCTGGAGCCTGATGATGTACACGGACGGCCTGATCGAGGGGCGCGTGGACGAGGGCCGTACGGACAGCAGGGAGCGGCTCGGCCAACAGGGCATGCTCGACATCGTGACCCGCCGGCTGGCCGAGGGCGCCAGTGGCGAGCGGCTGCTGGAGGCGACGATGACCGAGGTCCGCCGCCTCAACGGCGGCGAACTGACCGACGACGTGGCAGTCCTTCTCCTGGACCGCTCCCGCTGACCCGCCCCGACGGAAGCCCGCTCGTGACACGGCTCACGGCTTGTGACGAGGTGCACGGCTTGTGACGAGGTGCGCGGCCTGTGGCGAGGCGTGCGGCCTGTGGCGAGGCGTGCGGCCTGTGACGACGTGCACGGCCTGTGGCGAGGCGGCACCGCCTGTGGCGAGGCGTGCGGGGGCGGGTCAGCGAGGGCGGTCCTGCTCCGCCCGGACTGCCGCTTCCGATGTCACCGGCCGTTGAAGGGACCGTACGGACCGTCGCTGCTGCTGCCTCCCCGGCGGCGGCCCCAGCCGCGGCCACGGCTCGGTCCGTTGCCCATGACCTGCTTCAGGGCGGGGCGCACATCGACGATGTACACGATCGTGGCGATCAGGCCGATGATCTGCAGCAGGAAGAAGGGGATCTGCAGGACGTTCACCAGGGCAGTGAGGCCCAGAACGATCAGCCAGAACGGCTTGGTCTGCTTGCCCGCGGCGCGGTAGGCGTCCTCCCGCCGCAGCGCGCTGTCCACGAAGGCGAACACCGCCAGGGCGAGCAGCACGACGCTGATCAGCGCCATGACGGTGAGCTGGAAGCCGTCGAACAACATCGTGCTCACACTCCCGGTCGGTCTCGGACCCGTGTCTTCCTCTTGCGGGCGGCTGTGCCGCCACCGTACCCCAGCACAGGGGGAACGAGCCGGGCCCGCGCAAGGTGCCCGGCTCGTTCCCTTCCCGTGCCCATGCGGCTCAGGACTCGCTCTTCGGCGTCGGCTTCCGGGCCGCCGGGGTCTTGCGAGCCGTACCCGTCTTGGCGCTGCCGTTCTTGCCACCGGCGGCCTTGGTGCGCGTGCCGGTCCCGGCGGCGCCGTTGTCTGCCGTCTCGCCTCCAGCCGTGGCAGGCGTCGTGGACGTCGTAGCTGTCTTGGGCGTCGCAGCCGACACGTCCGACGGGTCCGTCGCGTCCGTCGCGTCCGACGCGGAGCGCGCAGCGGGAGCCTTGCCCGCGGGGGCCTCCTCGGCCGGCGGCTCGGCGATCTTCACGGCCTGGGCGGGCTCGCGCTCCACGGTCACCTCGGTGGCCTTGGTCTCGTCGCCCTCGCCTCGCCAGTTCTTGACGGCCTCACGACCGCGCACGGCCAGCTCGTCGTAGGCCTCGCGCGCCTTGACCGCGTACTCGGCGGCGAAGCCGACGCCCTGGAGCGCGAAGTGCTGGGCCTGCTCGCGGAGCTTCTTGATGTCGGTGTCGATTCCGCTGAGGGTCTCGCTGACCTTGGCCTGCGTCTCCTTGGCCTGCTGGGTGAGCTTCGCCTGCACTTCCTTGGGGTCCGTCTCACGGACCGAGGCGAGGGCCTGCGGCGCCTCTTCACGGATCTTGTCGACGACACCCGCGGCGAAGTAGAGCGGCGTCGGGTCGGTGAGGGACTTGCGCAGGTCGTTCGCGATGGGCATGAGGGTACGCCTTTCGTGGCTGAACTCGCGTGACGGTGCGGCCGGTTGCCGCCCGCCGTGACTGATCCGCACGTGTGCGGTTGTTCCGGCGCGCCGGTGCCTGCTCCCGCGCTCCGGTGCTCTCCTGATCCGGTGACCCGGTGCTCTCGTTCTCCGGTTCTCCGGCTCACCGGTGACCCGGTGCTCGGAAGCGTTGGAGCTGCCGTGCTCGGGAGCGTGCATCGCGCCGGTCGGTCGTTGCGCTCTGTGCTGATTGTGGGGTTCGGGTGGGCTTACTCCGCGGACCCGGCGCTCGGCGGGTCCGCCGCCCGTTGCTGTGCGTTCTCCTTGCGGAAGGACTCGTAGATCTGGAGCAGCGCCTGCTTCTGCTGTTCGTTGATCGAGGAGTCCGCGAGGATGGCGGCCGGCACCTGCAACAGGTCCTCGCGGTCCCGCTCGTCGAGAATCCCGGCCTGCACGTACAGCGTCTCCGCCGAGATCCGCAGGGCCTTGGCCAGTTGCTGCAGGATCTCCGCGCTCGGCTTGCGCAGGCCGCGCTCGATCTGGCTCAGATACGGGTTTGAGACATCGGCGGCCTCGGCGAGCTGCCGCAACGACAGCTTCGCGTTGCGCCGTTGTTCCCGCAGGAACTCGCCGAGGTTCCCGACATTGAGCGAGGCCATGTCCCCAGACTGCACCCGCCCGCTAACTTTTGCAAGCAACTTGCTTGCAAGTGTCGCTGCGAGGGGCGGGTGCTCGCGTGTGGCCTCCCGCGCGAGCTGTCACGTTTCAGCGCTTGCTGTCACTGCTGTGCCGCAGGGAGGCCGCGGGTAGGGGCGCCGTCGCGAGCGCCGCGGTACCGCCGCCGGGGCCAGCGGAATCCGTTGGTGGTCGAGCGGTGATCGGTCGTGGTGACGGACCCGCGAGGGCGGTTTGCCCCGGGGGGGGGCTGAGTAGTGACCCGCGCGCTCGGCCGAGAAGTGACAGCTGGTTATTCGCCACCACTGGGTTCTCGGGTACGCGAGGCCGAAACGGTCGAACCTGACAGGGCGCACATGCCCTACGTCTCCGCACTGCGGGCCGGGCCTACTTGGGTGAGAGCACACTCCAACTCCTAGGTTCGGCAGCGTGCGATACGTCAAACTCGGGATGACCGGACTGCAAGTCTCCGCCATCGCCCTCGGCTGCATGAGCTTCGGCGAGCCGGACCGGGGCGGCGAGCCCTGGTCGCTGGGCGCGGACGCCAGCCGGGACATCATCAAGCAGGCCCTCGAGAGCGGCGTCAACTTCCTGGACACGGCCAATGGGTACAGCGCCGGAAGCAGCGAGGAGCAGGACCACTACAACCTCATCCACCGGGAAGCAGAGCGGGAGATGCTCCCGCTCTGCGCCGACCAGGGCATCGGCGTGCTCCCGTGGAGCCCGCTGGCGCGGGGCAGGCTGACGCGGGCCCGGGAGACCGCCACGGCGCGTGCCGAGACCGACGCGGGCGGAAGGATCCTCTACCGCGACGGGGACCAGGCAGTGGCCGAGCGCGTCCACGAGATCGCGGGTAGGGGCGTTGACCTTCCCCCAGGGGAAAACCACAGCATCGGCAGGGCCGGGCGCGGTGCCCGGTTCGAGAGGGAGGTCGGGTGAGGTGGGCATGGGTCTGCTGACCATCGGAGCCTTCGCCAAGGCGTCACGACTGTCGCCGAAAGCCCTGCGGCTGTACGACGAACTCGGGCTGCTGACGCCCGAGAGGGTGGACCCGGTCAGTGGCTACCGCCTCTACGCGCCCGCACAGTTGGAGCGGGCCAGGCTGGTCGCCTGGCTGCGGCGCCTCGGCATGCCACTTGCCCGTATCCGACGCGTGTGCGAGCTGGCGGAGTCGGACCGGGACGGCACCGGGAGACCCGGCTACCCCGGGAGCCCGGGGGGCTCGTCCGGATCCGCCGCGCGCGAGGTGCGGGCCTACTGGGCCGCGGTGGAGGGGGAGACCGCCGCCCGCCGCGATCTGGCCACCTTCCTCATCGACCACCTGTCAGGGAAGGACGGTCTCGACATGACCGAGCAGAACGAGTCGACCGAGAACATCCGGTGGCGCGTGTCGGATGCCCCGTCGCCGACGGCACCCGTCCCGCTGGGTATCCGCTACGCGGCGCTGACCGACGCCGGACGCGTACGCGGGAGCAACCAGGACACGGCGTACGCGGGGGAGCGGCTGCTGGCCGTCGCGGACGGTTTCGGCGCCGGGGGCGGCACGGCGAGCGCCGCCGCCGTCGAGGTCTTGAAACGGCTGGAAACCGACGCCGTCGCCGCCTCGGCCGGGGAACTTCTCAACCTCCTCGACGACGCCGTGAGCGCGGCCGGCCGCGCCGTTCACGGTGCCGCGGCGGGCGGCGACGCGCCGCACGAGAGCGGCACCACCCTCACCGCTGCCCTGTGGACCGGTTCCCGGCTGGCTCTCGTGCACATCGGGGACTCCCGCGCGTACCTGCTGCGGGACGGCGGGCTGTTCCAGATCACCCACGACCACACGGTCGTGCAGACGATGATCGACGAGGGCCGCCTCAGCCGCGAAGAGGCCGTCTCCCACCCGCAGCGTGCGCTGTTGGTGCGCGCCCTGACCGGCGGCGGCGAGACGGCGGCAGGCGCGGAGAGGGGTGCGGAGAGGGAAGCAGGCAGGGACGCGTCGGTGAGTGGGGTGACCCCGAGCGCACAGCTGCGCCTCCACGACGTCCGTCCTGGTGACCGGTACCTGCTCTGCTCGGACGGGCTCTCCGCGGTGGTTCCCACCGCACGCGTGCGGGAGACGTTGAGCGCGGTCGCCGACCCGGACGGCGCGGTCCGCACCCTGGTCGGGCTCGCCAATGAGGCGGGCGGCCCGGACAACGTGAGCTGCGTGGTGGCGGATGTGGTGGCGGATGTGGTGGCGGGCGTGAGGGGTGCTGCCGACGGGTGACGGTGACCGCCACGTTCCGCCGGGCCGTTCRCSAC